>VEPM01000041.1 GCA_012026795.1 Candidatus Methanoperedens sp. | reverse complement strand
AAGCATTTATTCCGAATATAGCAGAATAAAAAATGAACTCAATTTTTTAGGATGAACGGAATATGTTATGGGATAATTTGGGGGGTCTGAATAGTCACATATATTTTTATATGTTTCGGTTATGAAAATATTTATGATGTTTAAAATCAGTTGTATAAAATTAAACCGCTGAATTTGGGGAAATTTATTCCCTTGTTGACATGAGTCAGTGAACAGTCAGATAGCAAATAACAATAATGAAGATGTCAGACTGCTGATGTCAGTTCCGACGATTATTATAGTGCTGTTCTCATACATTCTGAAATTGGAGATATCACAATTTCCAAGCTATAACAAATTAGCATCCTGAATAGGTTTGGTACCTTCAATGCATCAATCCGGAACGTCCTTCTATACTGGCAAGATAACCAAAGAAGGATCAAAACGATTAAGAGCTTATCCGAAAAATATAAGAACTGCATAGTAGAGAAACTAATGGAGTAAATGACAACACGAAAAATCGGACACGACTTCGAGATATCTGACGAATTATGGACGAAAATAGAACCACTGCTACCGCCACCAAAGCAAAAAAAGAAGTCTGGAAGACCAAGAAAGGATGATAGAAAGATGATGACTGCCATTTTCTATATCCTTCGCACAGGTTGCCAGTGGAAAGCGTTACCAAGATCATTAGGTGCATCAAGCACTGTGCATGATAGATTTCAGGAGTGGAGAGAGGCTGGATTATTTGAGAAAATGTGGAAATCAGGTTTGATGGAATATGATATAAAGAAAGGAATAGATTGGGAATGGCAATCAATGGATGGAGCAATGACAAAAGCTCCTCTTGGGGGAGAGGGAACAGGAGCAAATCCAACAGATAGAGGCAAGAAAGGTACAAAAAGAAGTTTGCTGACAGAAGGGAACGGGATACCACTTTCAGTTGCTGTGGATGGTGCAAACCGCCATGATAAAAAGCTTGTAAAAGGGACTCTTGATGCCATGATCATAGAGAGACCTTCTACTGATAACGTAGATCAGAATATGTGCATGGATAAGGGATATGATTTTTCTGATATCAGAGAATTGGTAGAAGAATACGGTTATACCGCCCATATCCGGAGCCGTGGAGAAGAAAACAATGAAAAAAAAGATACCAGGTTATAGAGCAAGGAGATGGGTAGTGGAAAGAACACACTCATGGCTGAGTCGTTTCAGGAGACTGCTTATCAGATGGGAGAAAAAGCTTGAAAACTATATTGCACTGTTACATTTTGCATGCGCATGGATAACGTTCAGAGCAGCGGGACTTTTCGGATAGGCTCTAAGATGGATACTTATACAATGTGCTCTTTCCTTCATAAGAGCCAATTCAAAAATAAATGGGTTCTATAGCAAAATCGCCAAAAAGAAGGGATAATAAAGCAGTAGTGGCAGTTGCTCGAAACCTGTGAAGATAATATATGCCATGCTTACCACCAGGAATCCCTCCCTCTATGGTGATAAGATAAAAACTGAAAAAAAGATTAAAGGATGAAGAAAATAGCAGAAAGAATCGAGTGAATTCAAATTAACTATGTAAAAAAATAATGCTATTTTCCATCAAACAGAGCTTCAGCGCCACAGCTTTGCTGCGGTAGGAATGTGCATACAGAGAATAAAATATATTAGCTGGCGGCATCATATTAGAATGTAAGGTTAGAAGGGGGACATTAACATGGCTGTTGGTAATTATCTATGCAATATCCTTATATTATTTATTATAATATCCGGTCTTTGGTTTAGCACCTTCGTATGTTGCTTTATCAACATCCGGCGTCGGATTTCGTGTACCAACCCCTTTTAAAATATTTATCAAATTAATTAAAGTCCCAATATCTCGAATTCCAATATAGCCATCTCTATGTTCACCCATCAAAATTTTTATATCGCAATTACTAAGAAATGGATTATCTTGTTCAGGATTATTTCCAACCCCAATAGTTAAATCAAAGTTGCTTGAGAATTGTTTAACAAATCTCGCTTTCATGTTTGAATTTACTGGACGAATACAGCGGAAAATAACTCCTTGTTCATCAAATATATATTTTGAACATAATATTCTATCTTGTGGAATTGACAATTTTTGGCCGAGTATATCTATAAAATAACTTGGACCGCTACTTAAGAGATGCACATTATCACACATTCGTACAAGTTCGTCATGATATATTCTCATTCTAAAATTAGAATAATTATCCTTTATAAAATTTTGGGTTAATTTTTTATCTCGAAATAAACCAATTAAAATTCTATTGAATTCATCATTATCAATTTTATTATTATGGAATTTTGTTTCTGTTTCTTGAAGATCTTTTTCCACACCCAATAACCTAGCTAACTGAATATTTATTGGTTCTTGCGTTAAAACATCATCAACATCAAGGAATAATCCAATGCTCATTTTAAACCTTCTGATTTATAAGATCAAATCAATTGTTTTTTCTTTTTAATACACCAATATCATATATAACTCTTTATCTTAAATTACATTGATATATGTTAATAATCTATTATACAAAAAAACTATAAATATTAAATTTAACTGATTTTAATAAGAAGCTGTTTTCAGTAAAGATAAATTTATTTCAATAAAACGCATGCAAACTTATAAGATATTATAAAGTATATTGAAAAATATACTGATAATAATTGTATGAGGAAGATTTATGGCTACTGGAGTTTCTTGGGCAGAACATTTTTATTCATATTTCCTTGGTCGTGATATATGCTATATTTTTGTAGGAGGACTTTTAATATCTATAGTTGAATATGCTTACTTCGGTAAGATCTATTTTCCAGAAGGACTTTCCTTGGAAGTGGGAGGTTTTCTCATGATATCATACCTAGTTGGGCTATCAATTGTTGCTATTGCAAATATTATCCATATTTCACCCAAAACAGAAATACCAGATGGTTATTCTTTTTTCTCTTTCGATCACACTATATTAAATACTTATAATCAAAGAGTACTAAATATAATTGAAAGGATGACTTTCATGAGTAATATTGGTGCTTATGTTGGGTTATCATCACTTTTAGGAGCCGCTTTTATGATAATACTTAATTTAATTCGGCTTTTTTTAAAAATTGGAGATACATCTTTTGAATACAAATTATTAGTTGTTTCTCTCGTAATTTTCGGAATTATTATGATTTACTATTCAAATACTACGACAAAAGAAATAAATCAGGCAAGGAAGGAACTTGCCGCAGAAATTGCAATAATAAAGAAAAAATCGAATTTATAAAATTTTTAATTTTTGTGATAGTAACATTATAGCATTTACTCATAAAATCCTTCTCTTTATTTAGACATAAATTATTTAATATGATCTATACAGTAAATATTAATATTCACAGAAATACATCTTGCTAATTTTGTGTGTTTTCCGCTTCACTTTCACACTTATTCTATATTAACCAAGGACGGCGCGAAACGCCCCATAGGACGTTTTGATGGACGAAATAAAACATGCCTTATTACCGTTCGTTCCACTCCGAGCCTTTATTATGCTACGAGTCCAGGATGCCTCCGTGCTTCTTGCGCTATGGTCAACTCCACATACCCCAAAGCGCTGTTGCGCTTGCGCTAGGGGTATGCACCCCTTCCAGACCAATTCCCATGCCTATTCTGATTCAACCCTGGGAGCCAGCATATAACTGACCTCTCCGTGGCCTTCAGCGATCTTGATCCTGATCTTGAGCGGGAAATCCTTTCCCAGGTCGATATTGACTTCATTTGATTTCCCGAGGATTTTACTCATATCAGAGAGATAATCAAGGGAGAATAATGATTTTGCATCGGTCCCCTGGAGATCTATTAACTGGTTTTTTCCTAATTCCACATGTACCTTATCCGTGTCTCCTTCTGCTTCCATGAAAAAAACATCTCCTTTAACTCCCATGGACATGTAATCGCTCACTTTTTCAGCAGCTTTTACAGCCCTCTTTATGTCTTCCCCCCGGATAACGATGTGCGCCGGAAGGTCAAGGGAAGGAACTTTCGGTTCTTTGCGAATGGATGAAGGGTCAAGAAGGGACATTGTGTAAGCAAGTCCGCGCATCCTTACAATTAGTTTATGGCTGGCCTCATCAAGCTCAAGCTCTATATTATCGCTCTTTTCTGCCATCTCCATTACCCCGATCAATTTTGTGAGGTCGATACCAAGTTCACCTTCTGTTGCCTCAAAAGAATCAAAAGCATCTTTTGAAATCTCAAAACTCACCATGGCGACATTTGCAGGATCCACTGCCTTTACTGACAGACCCTGAGGGGTAAGCCTGAACCGTGCTTCATCTACGAGTGTGGATATTGATTCTATTGAGTCTTTCAGTTTTTCTGCGCCTATTAATGCCTTAAACATAATATGTCTCCTCTACGAAACGATATAACTTTAATAGGTAATTCTATCTATTTTATTCTATCTATTAAACTTCGATACTTTCATATCTATCCTCCGCATTAAATGCAAAACATGACAGGCCGTTCGATCGATATCGCCCTGACCCAGGCCGAGGCAGGAGAAAAAACAGAAACAGTATATGAAAATGTATGCACGCTTTTAACAGAACCTGAACTATGCTTTAATTATGCAACAACGGATGACCTTAAGAAATGGGGTTTCTCGGAAGGATGCTTTAGCTGTTTATTAAAGGATAAGAAGGACACAATTATACAGGTGATTACAACATACAGGGATAATGAAGGAGCAAAAGAGGCTTATGAAGCCGATGCCAGGTATTTGAAACGGCATGGGTATGGGAAGCCTGTAATAACAAAAACCGTTGGTGAATCGTCTCTCATGCTAATGAAAAAGGATTCAGAAGGGATCACATATAATCTTTTGTTTTTAAAAAATAATATTTTTGCCGCGGTCAGCGCCAAATACAAAAAAGATATTCCTGATAATGTGGGGCATCTTAGGGGGCTTGCTGGGAAGATAGAAGCGAAAATCAAGTAAGAAATGTCCGGGTAGGATTAATATCAGCAGGCTTAGCAGAAGTTTCATCCTTTGTTGAAGTTTTTTCTATTGCATGCTGAGTTCCTCCAAATAATTTAGCAAGTCCTTTATTGCCTATAAGTTCCAGCCCGTGCCCTGCAAATATAAATGGGTGCGGCATTTCATTTATTTTTGTAATTCGCAATTTCTGGATCTGGAGATAATATGTTGGATATGGATCCAGGTCATACCTCTGGTTTTTGTCGAAAAATATAATGCCATCACCCATAAAATCAAATTCGTCAAATTCCTTTACTTCAATGCCATGCCTTTTTTCAGTGATCGCAAGACATGTTATTTTCTTATCCCTTATTTCTTTCAGGATACTTCTCCACTGGGATGATCTTCGGAATTCATGTATGTCGAAAAAAGTGTTGAGTGAATCAAAAACAATTCTTTTTGGCTTGAAAACATTGATTATTTCAATGATCTCTTCAGTTGAAAGCATTGTGAACCCGAAAATTTCCAGATACCCTTTATCGATATATTCACCTATATCCCACCCGAACCGGATGGATTGTTTCATAAGATGTTCCACTTTCTCTTCAAATGAGAAGAAAATACATCGTTCGTCCCTCCTTAAACCTTCCATTAGATACTGCAATGAAAAAGTGGTTTTTCCCGTACCAGGCGGACCTGTCACTACTACGACAAAGCCCTCTGGTATTCCTCCTTCTATCAGGTTATCAAGGCCGGATATCCCTGCATTTACCCTTTTTATCAACCTGCTGATGCTCTGAGCATCTACTTTTTCCTTGAAACGCAGTTTATCCATCCCGAGAAGTGCGCGCTCAAGGACTATGTTCTTCGCACCAAGTTCTTTCTCGTAACGTTCAAGTATCCTCAATGCTTCGGTGCTGATGGTTGTGTGTATGGGATGTTTGTCGTTCATGAATTTAAGGTTAGATTATGTTGATTCAAGTTACTGTTTGAACGCACAATGTATTAATAAGAGGTGTGAGAAAAGTGTCACGCAAATTAAAATATAATTTAAATGTTATATATAATATAGAAGATGAGAATTTAAAAATTATATACTATAAAAGATGGGATAGCGCGGATTTGAACCGCGGTCTAAGCGTCCCAAACGCTCAAGGATGGACCAGGCTACCCTACTATCCCGTGGGCGTCTCAATAACAGCCTTATAAGATAAAAACCTTGCTGAACTATAAGCTGTTCTTTACCAGCTGCACAATGTCAGAAGGGCTTTTTGCTACAGTGATACCTGCTTTTTCAAACGCCTGGATTTTTTCAAGTGCTGTCCCGACACCCATTGATATAATAGCTCCTGCATGGCCCATGGTTTTTCCCGGGGGCGCAGAAACACCCACTATATAACTGATGACGGGTTTACTCATCTGCTTTATGAAATCAATGGATTCTTCTTCCGCAGTTCCCCCGATTTCACCTACCATTACGACAGCATGGGTTCCAGGATCATCTTCAAACAATTCCAGTATGTCCACAAATGAAGTCCCGCTTACAGGATCACCACCAATGCCAACAGATGTTGACTGCCCGATACCATTTTTTGAAAGCATATCAACTATCTCATAAGTAAGGGTTCCGCTTCGTGAAACAACCCCGATATTACCTGGTTTATGTATATTATTTGGCATTATCCCGATCTTTGAATCCCCTGGAGTTGTTATACCCGGACAATTGGGCCCCAGAAGCCTTGAAGATGACGTTTTAAGGTACGACCACACACGCATCATATCATGAACAGGTATTCCTTCAGTGATGCAGACGATTAATTCGATCCCGTAATCTATAGCTTCAAATATCGAATCAGCCGCAAATTTGGGTGGGACAAAGATAACGGATGCGTTCGCATCTGTTTCTGTGAGGGCTTCCTTTACTGAATCAAAAACAGGCCTGTCATTAACCAGGTTCCCTCCTTTTCCCGGGGTGATCCCTCCAACGATATCAGTTCCGAAATCGATCATCTGTCCTGTCTGTAATGATCCCTCATGTCCGGTAATCCCCTGTACAAGCACGCGCGTATTTTTATCAATTAGAATGCCCAAGCTCAACAACTCCTTTAGCCGCTTCCTCAGTCGATGATGCCATGTGAATCCCGTATTTTCCAAGCATTGCCCTTCCCTCTAATTCATTTGTTCCTGAAAGCCTTACAACGAGCGGTATTTTTATTTTGGGGAATATTTCTATAATACCTTTTGCGACCTCATCACATTTAGTGAGACCCCCGAAAATATTAATTATTATTGCTTTCACATTTTTATTGGATGATACTATCTCTAGTGCCATTTTTACCTGCCGTGCATTAGCTCCTGCACGGACATCCATAAAATTCGCAGGTTCTCCCCCATGTTGTTTTATCATATCGAGAGTTGCCATTGCAAGACCCGCACCGTTTACTACGCACCCGATTTCACCATCAAGCCCAACATAGCTCATACCGTTTTTCCTTGCCATTTCCTCAAGAGAGCCCGTTTCTTCTTCTGTAAAATCCTGCCTGAATAAGGCGTTATCATCGATGACCATTTTTGCATCAAGCGCAATCACCCCATCTTGAGTCTCTGCCAGTGGATTTATCTCAACAAGCTGGCAATCCTTGTCTATAAAAACACGGTACAGTTTTTTTATAATATTAATAAGTTCAGGGGATTTGTTCCTGTCAAGTGAATTTGCAAGCATCCTTGCCTGATATTCATGGATACCGGTAAGAGGATGGATATGCATCATTGTGATCCTTTCAGGGGAACTTTTTGCTATTTCCTCGATATCTATCCCGCCCTGGGAGCTTGCCATTATGACAGGACATTTTCTCTTCCTGTCGATAGTGATCCCGAGATACATCTCTTTTATGGGTTCCCTGTATTCCTCGATAAGTACTTTTTTCACAGGATATTCTTTTATCGATATTCCGAGTATCCGCTTTGCCTGGATATTTGCCTTCTGGGGACTTGATGCTCTTGCAATTCCTCCTGCTTTTCCCCGCCCACCTGTTAAGACCTGGGCTTTTATGACCACATCTCCCATTTTCCTTGCAGCCTCTTTAGCGCCATCTGCATCTGAAACAAGGGTACTTGCGGGGATAGGGATATTATATTTAGAAAAAATCTCCTTTGATGCATATTCGTACAATTTCATGAACAAACCTCACTCTGGAATTATGCAATGTATTATCTGGCATATTGTTATTTAAAAGTGTGTGAAAAGAGTTTCTCTTTTAGTAAAGGTACCATGCTTTTGCTTTTTGTGTAAGGACGTAAACCCACAGGGGAAACTTAAATAATACCTTCTTCTTAATAAGACTGGAATGATAAAAGAGGAAATCTGGATCGAGAAATACCGCCCCAAAAAACTCGAGGATGTTGTGGGGCAGGTCGAAGTAATAAAGCGCCTTAAATCCTATGTACAGTCCAGGAATCTCCCGCACCTTCTCTTCTCAGGGCCTCCGGGTGTCGGGAAAACGGCCTCGGCAATATGCGTGGCGCGGGAACTTTTCGGGGAAAGCTGGATGAATAATTTCACCGAGTTAAATGCCAGCGATGAGCGCGGCATAGATGTTGTGAGGACAAAGATCAAGAACTTCGCAAGGACTGCGCCTCTTGGTGAGGCTGAATTCAAGATCATATTCCTCGATGAGGCCGATGCGCTGACTTCTGATGCACAATCGGCACTGCGGAGGACAATGGAAAGATATACAAGTTCCTGCAGGTTTATCCTGTCGTGCAACTATTCTTCAAAAATAATCGAACCCATCCAGTCCAGGTGTGCAGTCTACAGGTTCAAACCTATATCAAGCGCAGCGGTTGAGGAAAAGGTGAAGCAGATCGCTAAAATTGAGGGAGTGACGCTGACCGATGACGGCCTTGAAGCCATACGATATGTGGCAGCCGGGGATATGAGGCGCGCCATTAATGCTTTGCAGGCTGCTGCAATGCTTGATAAGACCGTTAATCTTGATGCTATTTATAAGACCACTTCTACAGCAAAACCCGAAGAAATCACTGAATTGATAAAACTTGCTCTTGATGGGAATTTCATGAAAGCCCGCGCAAAGCTTGATTATTTATTGATCGAGCAGGGGCTTTCGGGTGAGGATATAATTGGACAGATATTCCGTGCCATGTTTGATATGCAGATCCCTGATAAGCTCAAAGTTGACCTGATAGACCGCATTGGTGAGATTGATTTTCGGATGGCAGAAGGAGCTAACGAGCGAATACAACTTGAGGCATTGATCGCTCACTTTATCCTGTGTGGTTCTAAAAAATGACGCTTGAAGCTTTTCTCCTGGAAATGTTCAGTTCAATCCCCGCCTGGATTGCGGTCATAATTATGGCGGCGCTTCCTGTAGCAGAATTGCGGCTTGCGATCCCGATAGCCATCTTGAAACCCCCGTATGGGTTCGGGATGGATCCTGTTTCGGCATTTTCTCTTGCAGTAATTGGCAATATGCTTCCGGTCATCCCGCTCCTTTTATACCTTGAACCGGTATCGAACTATCTTCGCCGCTGGAAAACCTGGGACAGGTATTTTACTTGGCTGTTTGAAAGAACCCATAGAAAGCACAGCGCAGAGTTTGAAAAATACGGGTCTATCGGGCTTGCGATATTTGTTGGCATACCTTTACCTGCTACAGGTGCATGGACAGGCTGTGCAGCGGCATTTGTTTTCGGATTCAAATTCAGGAACGCTTTTCTTGCAATATTTGCCGGTGTTTTATTAGCCGGGATTGTGATGACTCTCCTGACAATGGGAATAAATATATTTAATGGTATATAGTTTCCTCAAAACATTTATCCTTTTATAAAACAAATATAGGATGCTATAAAGAGAGATTACCCATGGGAAAGAGAATTCGAATTATTAATGAACCTTCAGATATCGTTCCACTTTTACGTGCCTTTGGCATTGAGTCCCACAAAAAAGTTTTTGATTGCATCCAGACAGGCTGGAAGACCCTTAATGAGATCGAAAAAGAAGTTGGTTTCGATCCGACTGAAAGTCTTAGTATTTTGAAGAAAAGCGGATTTGTTGAAAGTAAATGGAGAATGCCCCTGCCAGGACAAAAACCTGAAAAAGAATTCCATTCATCTTATTCAAGAGTACAGGTCAATTTTGAGTGTTCTGTTGAAGATCTGAGCGATATGATCATGGTTACGTTCAAGAGTGACAGCGAATTGCGCGGCTATCTTGACCTTATAGAAAAGGAAGTAAAAGCAGGGAACCAGTCAATGAACGGCCTCCAGAGGGTTATTGATAAGAGTATTATGTACATCCGCGCAGTAGCAAGACGTTCTCCGATCCTTACAGTTAAAGGGCAAAGGATTGAGATATTCGGGGAAACCGAATGATATTACGGAGTAAAAAAGAAATAACCAGATTCCAGATCCTTGTTGAAATCGCAGCGCATCAGCCCGATGTCATGCAAAAGGAGATCGCCAGCAGGATAGGCATAACACCCCAGGCAGTTTCAGAATATATAAAAGACCTTGTCCAGGAAGGATTTTTATATTCTGATGGGCGCGTGCGCTACCGTGTTACAAAAAATGGAATTGAATGGGTTCTTGAAAGGGCGATGGAGTTAAAGAAATATGCCCGTTTTGTCATGGAAGATATTGTCAGCCATATATCCGTGGCTACTGCTATTGCCAGGGAAAATTTCTCCAGGGGAGAAATGGTCTGTTTGATGATGGAAAACGGTCTTTTATATGCAGGAAAAGAAGGAGAAGTTACAGGGATTACAATTTCAGATGCAGTGGACGGAGAGGATGTTGGAGTAACAGAATTAAAAGGGATGATAAGTTTTCCACCTGTCAATATTGTCATCTGCAAAGTTCCGCGCGTGGAAAAAGGCGGCTCACGGAACGTGGATTATGATCTGTTAAAGAAACGAACGCAGGAAAAGCCATATATTGCAGCAATAGGTGTTGAGGCTCTCGTATCCCTTCGCAAGATCAATGTCAAGCCAAACATTCTTTTCGGTGCAAAAGAGTCCGTGGTTGAAGCTGCTTATCACGGCCTGTCATCACTTGTGGTTTCGGTTGATGAGGAAGTTCCTGGCCTGCTTAACAGGCTTGAGTCCGAAGGGCTTAACTATGAAGTCGTGGATTTGAGAAAATCAGAAACATGAGGAATAACAAATAAAAAGAGAATAAATATGGAAACATCAGGATTCAGGGAATTACATTTATCAAAAGAGATACAAAAAGCAATAACGGATATGGGGTTTGAAGAACCCACCCCGATCCAGATACAATCAATTCCTCATATGCTGGAAGGAAAAGATGTGATCGGACAGGCGCAAACAGGCACAGGGAAAACGGCGGCATTCGGGATTGCCACCCTTGAGAAGATAGATCCGAAAAGTCTTGCAGTACAGGCCGTAATTTTATGCCCTACAAGAGAACTGGCTATCCAGGTGTCAGAAGAACTGAAAAAGCTTTCAAGATATAAAAAAGGCATTGAGATCCTGCCTGTTTACGGCGGGCAACCCATTGACCGCCAGATAAGAGCCTTAAAAAAAGGCGTACAGGTAATTATCGGTACTCCAGGGCGCGTAATGGATCACATGGAACGCCGGACTTTAAGACTTGATGGCGTGAAAATAATCATTCTTGATGAAGCTGATGAAATGTTGGATATGGGGTTCAGGGAAGATATCGAACTTATCATGAAGAAAATCCCGGATGAAAGACAGACTATCCTTTTCTCAGCGACCATGCCAAGGGCTATTCTTGACCTGACGAAAAAATACCAGACTAAACCGTACATGATAAAATTGGAACATAAGGAAATGACTGTTCCTAAAGTGGAACAATTTTATTATGAAGTCAAATCCCAGGCAAAACCGGAGGTTTTGTCCCGTTTGATCGACATTAACGACCTGAAGTTATCACTGGTATTCTGTAATACAAAAAGAATGGTTGATGAACTGGTAGATAACTTAAAATCACGGGGATACATGGCAGATGGGCTGCATGGGGATATGCAGCAAAGACAAAGGGACATTGTCATGTCAAAATTTCGGAAAAAAGAGATCGATGTCCTGGTTGCAACTGATGTGGCAGCGCGCGGTATCGATGTGGGGGATATTGAGGCTGTATTCAATTATGACATACCTGCGGATGATGAATATTATGTCCACAGGATCGGAAGAACAGCAAGAGCAGGAAAAGCCGGGCAGGCTATCAGTTTTGTGACAGGAAGAGAAATATACAGGATAAGGCAGATCCAAAAATTCACAAAGAGCAGGATCGTTCCCCGGAAAGTACCTTCTGTCAGTGATATGGAAGAGATCAAGACAGGCATGGTCTTAGAAAAAATCGCGGGGATCATTGAAGCAGGGCACCTGGGAGAATATAGCAATATGGTTGAAAAACTCACACGGGAAGATTATACATCCCTGGAGGTTGCATCAGCCCTGTTAAAGATGGTGATTGGCGAAAGGAAAAAAGAAGACTAAATTATTTTTTTCTTATTTTTCTTATTCATCAGCAGGAAAATTCCGGATAACAGTATAATTATTAATGAAATTATTGAAATTGCCTCCCCAAACCAGGGAAACCCCTCATTTATCTTCAGGAAAATTCCGTTAAAAGGGCCCTGTTCATGTACCTGTTGTATTTGTTCCGGAACTTTAATACCCATATCAGGGGCTATTGTTGGAATAGCGGGCGGTGCGGAAGGAAATCCTGAAATTTTTTTAGAAGGAAGGGGCTTATACCATTCAAATCCCTGGTTTTTGGATATTATTTCAGGAGCTTTGAATTCAATTATAGTATCATTAACCATGACAGCATAGAATATCCGGGCATTCTCACGGGGTCTTAAGAAACCGGAAAAAGATAACGTGCCTGAAATGAATGTTGCATTCCGGGGCACACTATCATTAACAAAGATATTTGTTGGTATATCACCATTGTTGGTTAATGAAAGAGAAACCAGAAGTGTATCCCCAATGTTAATATTACTTTTATTGAAACTCCTCTCCATAACAATATATGGGCCTGATACGGATGTTCTTGGGCTATTTGATTCCAGACGTAAGAATTCTCCCCATTCGCTCCAGGTAAGTTCTGCTTTTGGAACATTATAAATCCCCTGTTTTTTTGCTGTGATCGCATAGGTAAATTCTTTATGATCATTTGCATTTATACCAAAATCCCAGGACACAGAGGTTTTGTTCAAGTTATCCATAAAATTAAAACCCGGCGGAATTGTGTCTTTGAGTGTTACGTTATGCACAGGATAATTCTGAAGATTAACTACACTGATCGTAATATAGGTAATATTTTTAAGAGCCCCGATGTCCCTGACTCTTGAGTATTCGGGATATAAATTTTCACCCAGGATCGAGTTTGAGGTGATCTTTTTTATATAAAAAGTATTCTGCAATAAAATTGTAGATGTTGAGTTTTTTATGTAATTATTTCCTTCCCTGTCTTTTCCGCTTACTATGACTGATATTGTATACATTTTTCTTGAAGATCCTGGTACTTTAAATCCGAGGTTTATGGATTCATTTCTCCCTCCGAAGAAAACCGGGTATCTGCGCTTCAGGCTGTTTTTTACAGGGGCCTGCAATATTAATTCTGCTGCATCGTTTGAAATATGGGTACTAAGTATTTTTATCCCCTTATATTCATTTTCCTTTGTGTAACCGAATATTACAGAACCGCCTTCTACAAGTGCGTCACTTTTCATTGATCCATTGTAGCTGATATTTATTATGGCAGTTTCATTTGAAAAATTTGATATTTGTATGTTGTATCCATTTTTGATTATACCGTGATTTGCTGGTGTAAGTTTATATGAACTTACATTTTCCCATTTGATTTCAGGGCCTGATGCAGTTATTTCATTCAATGAATTCTTTTCGAAATCAAATTCATCCAGTTCAAGGCCATCATAAATTATCATGGCTTGCATTTCTACAAGGTCTGAATCCCCTGAATTTTGAATGGTTATATTAGCTGTAATTCCGGGATATGTTTTTGTTTTATTCTCTGCAATGATTGATATTTCAAGAATGGGTTTTTCCTTTTCTTTTGGTATAGATGACTTGAATGAAATTTTTGCCTGCGGATCCGATGGAAATGTTCCTATATTTGATGGAAACGAATTAATATTTGAAACCTGGTCTGCAATTATTTTAATCCCATTAAAAGTAGAATTACCGGAAAAATCAAATAAATAATTTTCACCTTCGAATAAAACTCCATCTTTTACAATCCCATTTTTGGTTACCCTGATAGAAATCGAGCCCAGCCAGTTAAAATCCCTTGCCTCTATCAGATATTCTCCTGATGTGGTCCTGGGGTTTGTCCAGCTCAGTGTTGTACTTGTGTTGCTGCCCCAGCAAATTTCTTCTTCGTTGAGATTGTCACAATCTTCAGCAAGCACTGGATTTACAGTAAATAAGACTGCAATTGTTATGAATAAGAGAAAATATATATATCTCATGTTCTTATGTTTTTAGCATTATAAATCCTGTGAACATCAATAATATTCCGATATTTTTTTGTCTGATAGGTGATGTGATTGACTGTATTACAGATATTAATCTGATAATCATTATAATGATACAACAGTTTAATAGAAGAAATAGATTTCTGTTGATCTGAAATAAATTAGTATATGAAAAATACGAATAATTGCGAAATGCTATTCGTAATAATATAACTCCAGCGCCCATATTATCAAAAGGCTTAAATCAAATGATACCCCTTTAGGATTCGCTTGACAATGCCGCCATAACTCAGCTGGTAGAGTGCCTGGCTGTTAACCAGGATGTCACAGGTTCGAGCCCTGTTGGCGGCGTTTTAGTATTTAATAGCTAAATTAAAACCATAATGCACTTTTGAGGGCCTGTAGCTTAGTCAGGTTAGAGCGCCCGGCTCATAACCGGGCGGTCACCGGTTCAAATCCGGTCAGGCCCATTTCAAATTTTCATTCACTTTTAATATAACCCATTTTAACGGGATAGTAATATAGAAAGTTTTGATGGTCACCTCCGGTTTCATTGAAAGTTTCTCGTATTGCATTCCTGAGGGTGAGTTTTTCGAGGAAGAAATGTTCCATGAAATTAATAGTTGTACTATCTGTTTTTGATGCCAGTATCTGGGAATTCCAGCCGATATAAACAATGGCTCCTTTTTCGATGAAAGCCCTGGCCATCATATTATTGCGAAGTCCTTCGCATCCCATTGTAATGACAATCGTGTCCTGGAAGTTGCCTTTTGTACTGTCTGATATAAAGGATGGATTTATTCCAAAATATGATATTCCTTTTTTGTATTCATACTGTGAATATATGACATTTGAAAGCCTGTCTGTAAGACTCTCATAAATATATTTATTCTTATCATAACGCTCAGAAGTAAATAAAGAAACAGGAACGTTTGTTGTCTCGTTATAAGTAGCCAGGGAATGAACTCTGAAAATTATTACATTATATCCTTTATCTGGCAGGTTCCTGTAAAAATCCACGGTTATATTATTGCTGAAATAATCTACGGTGTATCCACTCTGGTTCAATATGTCTGTGGCTGTTTCAACAAAAGTCATGTTCTGATATTGAAATAACTGATCTATTATAGCTGCTTTTTTCTGGAAATTTGCATCTGCATATATTTCAATTTTTGAATCCTGGGATTCTAAATCCATATCATCGGAATTAGAGACGCCAAAAATCAATAAAAAAATAATAATTACCGCACTTAAGATTCTTTTTTTTTCATTCATCTTAAAAATTAATATCAAAACCTCTTCATTCTTCTGCCCAATATCAACAATACCAGAGAAGAAACTATTCCTAAAGCTGCATACGAAGAAGAAAGATACGCAGCAAGCAGATCAAGTTTATTGATCCTGAGCATGGTTCCACCTACGGGCTGTGCTATTTCTATTTCAGCAAAAGCATGATGGATCGGGTCGCTTCCAGAAAAATCCACATGGATAACTGTACCAGGTACGGCATCAGGGGAAGCAATTACATTCCAGGTTGCGCGGCCAATGCCTCCTCGCGGCACACCAAGAGGGTTAGGTGCAAGCCCGGCCCCAGCTATATTGTGCCCAACATCATCATGTGATACACTAAGGGTGACTGTTCCGCCGGTCAAAGGACTGGAGAGATCCTCCACACTTATCTCAAACATTCCCGCCCCGCCAGGTGCAAGTTGCAGCCTTGCCGGAGCCACACTTATGCCAAAATCAAAATCGGCTCTGGCATTTGAAGATATTAATATTATTACAACTAATATAATCAATATTTTTATAAAATATTTTCCCATATCCATCCTCCACCAGATTTCAAATATGGATCAATATTTTAAAATCTGGAATTTTTTTAAGACCTATCCTCAATTTTTTGAAGATTTAATAGATATTATATTTTTCTATATTACTGCTATGCATTAATGCAAAATAATAAATCAAACTTTTTCGGAACGATTATATACTTTGAATGTTCACAAAATTAATGAGTGGAACCGGATAGAATGAGACCTCTCAATTGGCAGGATAGGATTGTGGAATTATGAAATTGCTTATTTCGGATGCTTATTGTACTTGCATAAAGGTATTTAGAATAGCTGTGCTTTCAATTTTATTGTCTGCGTGGTTGACCATATCAGTGAACATAGCAGTGGCAGATGGCATTGATCAAGAGCAGGATGTTCGATCTGTCATTCCGGTTCCTGTTAAAGATGCCTCTGTTGTAATTAGCCAGAATGATACAGCTTACTGCGAATCAAACGGCGGGAATACGCAGTATGAGCATATTTTAGATATTAAATACAATCAAAAACCCGGTGGGACTATGGAGATCGATGTCGATGTTTTCATTAAGAATCCCACGGGCTGCACCAATGGAAAAACATGTCCCGAATATGACAAAAGTCCGGAGTATGTTAATGTATGGATTGATTGGAATGGAAACAAAGTTTTTGAGAATAACGAAAAAGTTATTGATGATATGCTGACTGGTTATAAAAACATAAACTATAAAGGGAATATGTATGCCAGTAAGCCTGTAACAATTCCTCCAATTGCTGTTAATTCTACATTATTGCGGGCAAATCTTGGATGGAATCACGACCCGAACGACCCGTGTGAACTTAGCTGGACATGGGGAAACGTGTTTGATAAAGCGATCAATATAAAATCTGAACCTCCAATATTTGTGGATATCAATCTGACAGGACCTCCTGGCAATGAGACAAATCCTCTGGCGAAATATAATGCCACTCTGGGGGCAATAATAAAAGAAGGAGTTGGATATACAGTAACAAAAATTGTCTGGGCAGGACCCGGCATTCCTGTTGATGCTCAAGGAATGAAATATACGTACAAGCCAGCAGATCATGGAATACAAAATATTAATGGAAAAATGTTTTATACTGATTCTGGAGGTGAGAATGGTGGATCCGGCACTAAAAATAAAAGCTTTAAGATATTTTTTGTAAAATACGACAAGGATAATGGTATAACTCCGAACTGGTTCGAATACTGGACAAAAGATAAGGCTGTTCCAAAAATGGAAGATACAACATATAATGCAAGTGCCCCGGGTTATGGGTATGCACAGGGAGGAAAAGTTTATCTCGCGCCGAGGGCAGCGGACACACATTATGATCGTGCTATTGTACTTGACAATGGCGAGAGTTTTGGAGGACCAACCGTAACAGGAATTGATACCACTGCTGAAGTTATTGAGCATGAACTTTATCATATCTGGGTGAAAGACCAATGGAAAGCAGGGGGTAATTTCACAGGTAAAAATGATTCAGATTATAATCCCGCATTATGTTATAGAAGCCGGAAATATAACGATAGCCTTCCGGACTCCTATGAGGATAACATATCACATACCAGGAATGATACCACAGATACCTATAATCTTGAAGCAAAAAAAGCCCGTGAATATAAGTGCTACGGTGATAATGAATATATGGCTATGAAGGCTGCGAATTCGGCAAGAGGAGTAGTGGAAAACGATTGGGCGTTCCCAGGAAAGCAATCCAATCCGCCTGAGAAAGCAAAACCTAAATCATTTGAAGATTTATTTTATTTACCCGTAAATGCAACTATTACGGGAAACTATTCAGATATGGGAGTAGATACTGACGGAGACGGGTTATATGAGTTCTTAACAATATCAGCAGAGATAAATGTGACAGAAGGAGGAACATTTTCCATATTTTCCACTCTCTCGGACCAAAACGGGAACGAGATTATCTGGCTTAATGAGCCCTTCATACTTACTGCAGGGAACCAGACTATAAATTTGAACTTTTCTGGATTAGAAATTCGTCAAAATGGAGTGGATGGACCCTATAACCTGAGTTTATTGCTGGATGATCAGGAGGGCATTGGAATTGATCAGGTATATAATGCTTATGTAACATCCCCGTATTTATTTGTGGATTTTGACAGGAAGGATGTGGAATTTTCAGGTAATTATTCTGATGCTGGATCAGATACTAATGATGATGGATTCTATGATAATTTAACCATTAATGCAGGAGTGACTGTTGCAGTATCCGGGAATTATGAACTGGAAGGATGGCTTTATGATAAAAATGGAGATGCCATAGTAATGGCAATAACTCCCCAATATTTATATGCTGGAAACCAGACTTCAACTCTATACTTTAATGGATCAGCAATTCGCCAGCATAGGATTGATGGCCCGTATAATCTAACCTATTTAAAAATTTTTGATATGAATAACAGTCAGATCGACTTTGCTTATAGTCCATATAGAACATATACATATAATTATACCGATTTTCAAAATAAAAGCGCTGAATTTAATAATTCCTATTCTGATTATGGAAAAGATACAGATTCGGATGGGTCATTTAACTACCTCATAGTGAATGCCGGGATCAATGTTTCAGTTGCAGGGAATTATCTTGTGAGCGGATCGCTGTATGATAGTAATGGGAGTGAAATTGTATCATCAAGCAACAATTATGTTTACCTGGATGCAGGGACTCAATCATTAGAATTGAACTTCAGCGGGTTGCGTTTATTTGGCCATGGCATGGACGGACAATATTATTTAAAGGATATCATATTGTTTGATGGAGATGGCAACAAACTGGATTACATAAGCGATGCATATACCACATCGTCTTATGATCACAGTAATTTCCAGTACCTTGTTGTGCTAACAGGTAAGTATTTTGATTATGTTACAGATACCGACAATGATGGTCTGTACGAGAATCTGACTGTGGAAATAGAACTGATTCCAAAGAATTCTGGAAATGTTGTGGCAATGGCAAGATTGATGGACAGCAGTGGAGAAGAGATCATCTGGGCAAACAATATGACCTTCTTGAATGACAGCCAGCCTCAAAAGATACAGCTGGACTTTGATGGAAGATACTTATATGGAACATTGATGAATGGTCCATATTTTGTGAAAGATGCCTATGTGTACCATACAGGTGATCCGATACAGTCGGATTATGCATATGAAGCAAGTACGACAGCAGCCTATGATCATGGGCAATTTGAAAATTCAGGTGTTATTACTGGAACGATTATGGACGGGGGATCGCCTGTACCGAATGCATATATATCCATAAATGGCGGTGACAGCGATTACTCAAATTCTGAAGGAAAATATAATCTCGTCGTATTACAGAATGGCATTCATACTGTGAATATTGATGTGCCCGGTTATGCATCATGGAGAATACTGGTGAATAACGAGTATATGAAGGATGGCACTTCCATCAACGTGAGTTCATCAACAGGTACTGTCACTTATATGAATTTCACGCCATCCCCTTTTATCAATGGCACAGTTATGGACAGTGTCAGTAAAACAGGTATCGCAGGTGTGAATGTATTCACGAATACTAGTATTTCAACAAGGACAAATGAAACAGGATTCTATTCGCTGGCCGTTACTACAGGTACATATGATCTTACGGCCATGTACGTAACACACTATCCGAATAGTTCAGTTACAGTATCCACAGGATTAAGCGATGTTGTGATACAGGATATTGAACTTATTGAGAAGCAGACCGGAAATATTACGGGGACTGTGATGATGCCTTAGCGCTTGAACTTAATGAATAAGCTACGATATGGCGTTAAAAATTAATATGCTGAAATCCCCTGGAGAGAGGACAACCGCTGGATGCGTTTTAGCATATTCGGATGTGTGCTGAACATTTCCAATAACTTATCGCCGGTCTTGACCTTTATCGGGCGGGTCCGAAGAGCCATAAGTTCGTTCATATCGATAGTCCCACTTCCATCAAGGTCTATCTGGGATAATTCCCTTATATCACTGCCAGCTCGCGACGGGTCATTAGCAAAGAAGGCTTTCATACCCTCTACGGGTTTTAACGATTCTTTAGAAACCCTGGCACTGCCATAAACAAGTTTATAAAGAGCTGATGCAAGATGATGCGGTGAGCTACCGAGTTTGACTGCACCTTCATCTGCATAATATTCCCTGATCCGTGATACGTACAGGATAAGTAGATTTGTTATAAAATATATAACCAGTGCCACTATTCCAATAAGCACTCCATTTCCCCGTTCCCTGCCTCCTGAGAACAGCTGGTTCCATGCAAAGTACCAGCATATCATGGGAATTACGCTAATCATCGTTATGATCGCAACATCCCTGTGTTTCAGGTGTGATATTTCATGCGCCAGAACTGCCCTCAGTTCTTTTTCATTAAGCAGGCTCATTATACCTTCGGTAACACAAACACGTCCGTCTTTTGCCCAGCGCCCGAATGCAAATGCATTTGGTATGGGTATTCTGGCTATGCCAATCCTGGGTTTCGGAATACCGGCATCTCTTGCAAGTTCAGCGACCATCCTGTGAAGGTCCGGGTGTTCTGCTTCAGTAACATAGTGTATCCCCATTGACCATTCTACCATCTTTGGTCCTATCATGTACTGGATCAGCATCATGATCGTTGCGATAACAGCATAAAAGAAAAATCCTGTCCCCTGAAGTCCCATTTGATTCACTGCAAATACCACAAGTCCATAGATTATGGCAAACAATACTGCCATTATTAAATACAATCTTAATTTAAGCCACATATTCTATCATCCTTATATTTTCTTAAATAAATACTTTATCTACCTTATATTTTCTTAGATAAATACTTTATCAACCTTATTTCGCGCAGAAAAAAGTGCCGCACGTCCTGCGATCCTGGCTGCAAAACGATCTGCCTGATCTTCAATTTCAGGCTCGGAGGAGGATGAAAATGCCATTAATGCAAACCGCGAAAGAAATGGCATTCTGGAATTATGCCGTATATGCCATGATTCATGCGCCAGTACGGCCTTCAATTCATTATCATCCAATATTTCTAGAAGTCCTATTGATATGAAAATCGAACGTCCTGCTGCAAATGCTTTTGGAACCGCGGAATCAAAATAATAAACTTTTGCAGATGTAAGCTTATCCACATATTCCTGTGTCCATTTCAAAATGCTTCCTGCGGGTTTTGCTTCAAGTCGTTTTATCATCAGCCTGTCATAATAACGCAGCGTACAAAATATCAGGATTGTGGAAATAGCCACATAAGCTAAAAAGAGATACATTGACAGCATCTCACTGCAATTCATGAGATAATATGTTAAGGCTACGCCAATTAGCCCCGAAACCTGCGCAAAAGCAAATGTTTGAAGCCTTTTTTTCGGGTCCTTTAACATCAAGCTCGTTGCTATTGATGTTATTGATATTATAACAATAAAAGCTACAATTGGTGCCCATGATCCTAAGCACTGCCCATAACAGCTTATTTCACCGAATAGATTCATTTTTTATCACTGTATTTTGAAAAGTTTTCAACCGCAACAGGGCCGAATGCCTGTACCAGGCTGTCAAGTATTTTTGTTGTGATCTCGCTGGCCGCTTCTTCTTCTGAAAGGACCGGTTCATAAACATATCTTACTCTTCCATTAACCATTTCAGTTCGCCGCGTTGTATATCCTGCCTTCACAAGCCTGTCAAGAGTTCCTGCAACACTCGTCAACGGGATATTTGTCTTTCCTGTTAGCTCTGAGGTGGTCATTTCCCCTTCACTCCACAATGCCCGGAGTATTGCAGCCTCTATGGGACTGAAAAATTTAGTGAGGCCGTCATTTGAAATGTTGATTTGATCGAGCTTAACCATGTGTTTACAATTGACGTAAATGATATTAAAGGTTACTACTCTACAAAATGACTTTCCATTTTATAAGAATCCCATCTCCCATTTTCTCGCAGGATATAAGGGCAAGCCTGCAAAAACCAGATGCGTATCCTTCACCATCCACCAGTGTCGGGGCTGTTTTGCCTCCGATTATGATATTCCCGACAAAAGTATATATCTTATCCACAAGCCCATTTGAAATCAACCCCCAGTTGAGGGTCGCGCCCCCTTCGACCATAAGGCGGTTGATACCCCGGTTCTTCAATTCAAAAAGAAGCCTGGCAAGATCAACGTCCTTTTTCCCGATACAAATTATGTCGGCAAGCTTTGAAAGCCTCCGGATTTTTTCGGCAGGCGCACTTTCGGAAACAGCGATTAAGCGTTTGCCTTCACCCTTTTTAAAGATATCCGCATCAACCGGTGTTCTTGCCAGGCTGTCAACAACTATTCTGATAGGATTTTCCGAAAGTCCTGTGGCAAGCCTCCTCTCCTTCCTGTTTTTTGATTTCACAGTAAGGCTTGGATTATCAGAAAGCACAGTGCCGATTCCCACCATAATGGCATCTGCTGATGCCCTGAGTTCATCCATGCGGTCAAAATCCAGGCTTCCTGATATCCGGGTCTGCCTGCGTTCAATTGTGGCAATTTTCCCGTCAGCGCTCATGGCCGCGTTAATAAAAACAAATGGTCTTGCGGATTTTCCATCATCCCTGATTGTTGGAGGATTTGACATGGCTTTCTTTTAACCTTCAAAGCTGAAATATCTAAGCTTTAACGAAAAGCTGAAATGCTTATAGTCTTATTAGACCGATTTATCTGGTGATAATCTTGAAGATACTTGTAAGCGACCCCATATCCGACCAGGGTGTCGAGATATTGAAAAAAGAATTTGATGTTGATATTGCAACCGGCCTTAAGCCCGATGAACTGATCGCAAAGATCGGTAATTATGAAGCCCTCATTGTCCGCAGCGAAACACAGGTTACAAAAGATGTCATAAATGCAGGCAAAAAATTAAAAATCATAGGGAGAGCCGGCGTCGGTGTGGATAATATTGATGTTAGTGCAGCCACGGAACGGGGAATAATCGTAGTTAATGCGCCAGAGGGCAATACCATTTCAGCAGCTGAGCATACGGTAGCCATGATGATGGCGATGTCAAGGAACATTCCTCAGGCAAATGCGTCCCTGAAAGCCAAAAAATGGGACAGGAAAAAATTCATGGGTGTTGAGGTCAGGGGAAAAACACTCGGGGTTGTGGGACTTGGAAGGATCGGGGCAGAAGTCGCAAAACGCGCCCAGGGAATGGAGATGAATATATTAGCTTATGACCCTTTCATCTCTCCTGAGAGGGCTAATGAACTTGGTGTTGAGCTTACAACTGTCATAGACATCGTTAAACGGGCAGATTATATTACTGTACATACACCCCTCACAAAAGAGACAAAGGATCTTATCAGCACAAAGGATTTCGCTGTTATGAAGAAGGGGGCACGCATTATAAACTGCGCAAGAGGAGGCATCATTAATGAAGAAGCGCTTGCAAAAGCAATCAAAGATGGCATCGTAAGCGGTGCTGCGATCGATGTTTTCGTGAAAGAGCCGCCTTTTGACAGCCCTCTTATCGAACTTGAGCGCGTTATTATGACGCCGCACCTTGGAGCTTCCACAGAAGAAGCCCAGATCAACGTTGCCATCTCAGTCGCCGAACAGATAGTCAATTCCCTGAAAGGTCTCCCTGTGAAAAACGCCATCAACATGCCATATATAAAACCCGATGCCATGCAGGTTCTTGAACCATATTTCCCTCTTGCGGAGAAAATCGGGAAGCTCTGTATGTATCTTATCGGGAGCAATTACGAAAAAGTAGAAATTTCATACTGCGGTGAAATCGCAGAGCATAATGTGGCGCCTTTAACACTTGCAGTATTAAAAGGCCTGCTTGAACCTGTTCTTGGCCCCGGGGTTAATTACGTAAATGCCCCGACCATAGCAAAAGAGCGAAAGATAAAGATAATAGAAAGCAAATCCAAGACGAATCAGGGATATTCCAGCCAGATCGCAGTGAAACTGACGAAGAAAGGGGAAGAAAAAATCGTAAGCGGTACCATCGTTGGAAAAGAGTCGCGCATAGTTCAGATCGACGAATACCGGATCGATGTGGTTCCTTCAAAATATATGATAGTTGCAAGACACGAAGACCACCCCAACATCATCGGGCCGTGCTGCATGATACTTGGAAAGAACAAGATCAATATCGCAGGAATGCAGGTTGGCCGGATAACGGCGGGAGGTGAAGCTATTATGGTGCTGAACATCGATAGCGAAGTAGATGAAGCGATACTGGATGATATTAAAGCCGTCTCAGGTATAATTGATGCAAAACTTGTGGTGCTATGAATAAAAAATCCCTGGAGATCACACTCGCGCTTGTGTCAGTTGTGATTTTTATTATTTTGATCGCTGCATCAAAAATATTACTGAAATCATCAGCAGGATTCGGATATACGGCTTCATTGCTGTTATTTATTATTATAATGGGACTGGCAGGATTGAAGCTGGCAGAAATTCCGGATAAGTGAATTAGTTTTATTTCGTATTCCCTGGTGCTTCCTTTGGGGCTTCTTTCTTTGGCTCAGTCGGTTTTGGAGGTATGGTCTGTGTCCTGAACATATCGCTGATGCTCTCTTTTGGCGCACCCGGTAAAGGTGGTTTAACATCTGTGGAAAGACCCATCAGGTTTGCAGTAAGAACCACAAGATCGTCAACGTTCAGGTCCATCTTCAGTTCGTCCCTTCCGTCAAGCAGGTTGCGCCTGCAAAAAGGGCATGTGCTGATCAATACCCGGGCACCAGTGGCCCTGGCATCATTCATCCGGTCTTTAGCAACAGCAAGTGCAAGGTCCGGGATACCGGCTTTCACGCCTCCGCCTGCGCCGCAGCATCTCTGTTCTTTGCGATTCCTTTCCATTTCCACAAGTTTGATGCCAGGCATGCTTTTCAGGACTTTCCTGGGTTCCTCAAATACGCCGACATGTCTTCCCAGGTGGCATGGGTCATGATAGGTTACGGTTTTATCAAAACTCTTTTCCCATTTAATCTTCCCGGCATCAAGCTGTTCTGCGAGGAACTGCGACATATGGATCGACTCAAAAGGCAGCGGTTTCCCATAGGCGCGAGGCCAGTCTATTTTTGAAGCCCTGAAGCATCCTGCGCACGCGAATATCACCCTTTTTGCGCCGCGTGCTTTCAATGCCTCGATATTATGTAAAGCAGCTTTTTTCGGAACATCATCGAGATGCTGCTGTCCGGTCCTTATAAGTGCTGAAGAGCAGCACCATTCATCTTCTCCGAGAACCATGAATGGTACATTGAGCTTGTTCAAAATTCTTGCAGTGCTGACGCAGAGCACCTGCTGGTTGTATCCTGCAGTGCAGCCAATGAAATATGCAATATCAGATTTCCCGGCTATCCTGATATCAGGCGTCATCCAGGCGAGGCGGTCTTTTTGCTGCTTCATATACGGATTGTGTCCTTCCCCGATCAGCTTTGGGAACAGGCTCTGCTTACCGTACGGGCCAAATCCGCGCTTTACAAGGTTTGCACGATTTGCTTCCCAGAGTTCGACCGTATTAATTCCCGCACAGCATACCGTACCGCACATACCGCATACTGTACAGTTATACAGATCATCTGTGTATTTCTTCAATTCCTCATCCGGTATCTTTGCAGGTCCGAAAAGTTTTGCTCTCAATCCATAGCTCCTATCGACATATTTTCTCCACCGCAATATTTTATCCCTGGGTTCAATAGCCTGGTCTTTATTTCTTCCTTCATAAGTTGGACAGTATTTGACGCACTCACCGCATCGTGTGCAGGCATCGTACTCCATCAGCTGGGTTGAGGTAAAATTTTGAAGTGAAATTGCTGGTTTATTTTTAGTCATATTATTCTGTATATTAGCCCAACTATAAATATTGTTCGTATAGTTACTAACTATTTTGCTTCATGTGGTATCGGGTTGCTGAGAGATAATATATCTATATATTACTTATATTATGTGGAGTTGAGGTTTAAACAACATTTAAGCATGGAACAGGAATTTATGTATCACTTTATGAATTTTATCAAGCTTTTTAAAAGTAATGAACTTTTAAAACACAGCAGTGTCCTGTTTGTAGCTTCTGTTATAGCAGGATTATTGAATTATTTATTCCAGCTTTATGTTGGAAGAATGCTCGGACCATCAGATTATGGAATTTATAGTTCGCTTGTAGCGCTGCTCTATATAATGTCCGTACCTTCATCCACGATCCAGACATCTGTAGCAAAACTGGTGTCAGATCACAGCTCTGAGCCTGAAAAAATAAAATACCTGTTAAAGTATGTATTCCGCAAACTTACTCTTATAGCATTACCGGTATCTGTCCTGTTCTTTATTTTGAGTATTTACATAGCGGATTTCCTGAAAATAAATTCAAATGTGTATTTTTTTATTTTATCTATTTTATTATTTATTTCCTTTCTCGCACCAGTATTGATCGGCACTTTACAGGGTATGCAAATGTTCGGACATATGGGAATTAACAGCGTTGCAGGAACTTTATTCAAGTTGCTTTCCGGGTTTATCCTGGTTTATTTCGGCTTTGGGGTGAACGGCGCATTACTTGCATTGTTCATTGGATCGCTTCTGGCGCTCTTACTTGCTTTTACGCCATTAGGCTTTCTAAAAGAAAGTAAAGAAGTGAATGGAAATATCAGGTTATTTAATTACTCGATGGTGGTACTTCTGGCAACCATCGGGCTTACTTTCGTGACAAATGCGGATATGCTCATCGTAAAACACTATCTGAGCAACGAAGAAGCGGGATACTATGCCGCAGCAGGACTTCTGGGGAAAATCATATTATTTGTCACCACGCCTATCGCAATGGTCATGTTCCCAAAAGCAACCGTTATGGATCAAAAAAATCATAATGGAAGTAATTTACTCAGGAATAGTCTATTGTATACAGGTAGCATATCGTTTTTTATTGTTGCATTATTCATATTTGCCCCGGATTTCATTATAAAACTATTATTCGGTCCTGAATTCGCAAAGATCAACAATCTTCTTGTTTATTTTGCAGCAGGTACGGCTTTTTTCTCACTTGCAAACACCTTTGTTTTCTATGACCTTGCAACACGCAAATACAGGTTTTTGTATATCCTGGGTGCTGTTTCTGTCCTGGAAGTTGTATTGATTTCCCTGTTTCATGACAGTTCATTAACTGTTGTCAGGATACTTTTCGCCTTGATGGGAATAATGCTCGTTGGTGTGTGGTTCTCTGAAAAAAGATAAGCTATAAGCCAACTCTTTTGCGGATTTTTTCATTAAAATATAAGATCATCAAAAATATGAATGCAATCCCTGAAACAATATATCCAATTAAATAAATATTAAATCTTTCATAATATATAATATTCTCTATGACCCCGGAAGTATCATAAGCGTTCGTTACTCCAAAGTTCGCAAAAGGAGGCTTTCCTTCAAGCTTCCAGTCTTCTGAATACCCCCGGGAAAAAACAATATAGCGTTTCGAAGGCCGATCGAGTAAATACCTGGCAGGATAGTCAATAGAATAATTAAGAGCCTGCCCTGTCGATGATTCTATATTTGTTTCATTCCCTATCACAATAGCAAATGAAGTTATGTCCCGGGTCCTGCTCAAATCAAGTAAATCCTCCCAGCCTTTTATGGTGATCACCCTATCTGCCTCGTAAAATTTGGAGACCGGATACATGTTCCTGAAAACTATAAGATTTTCAGTGTCCTTTACCAGCTCCAGATCCCTTTGTTTATAAAGAAAATCATATTGTCCATAATCAACTTCTTTTGTAAGAATTATATATTTCACATTGAGCGGCGCAACAAGTTCACCGAAATTCTCTATTTTATCTTTCTTCCATAACAGGAACTCGATGTAATCTGTAACCGGGTTTGAAGAAGAACTATAGATCAGTCCGGCCTCCATATTTTCCCCCTGCATCACAGGCTGATCAAAAAAGATGCTTGCCGGATTTGCAATGCGTTTCTGGGGTGTTGGAAGCCACTTGAAGTCCATATAAAGGTGCCATGGCATGAACAATATATTAAAATCCTGTTTATCCTCATTAAGGTAATCGTTCACAGCGTACCAGTCTTTCGGATAATCAGTGGTTTTAAGCTGGCCCTGGAAGCCATCAAATATAGTGTAGGAATAAATGAAAGGAGTCGAAATTGCAAGAGCGATCAGGAGCCATGTCCCGAATTTATTAACGTTATTATATACGTTGCTTCCTGAACTTTTTGCTTTTATAATCTTTTCCAGCTCTGCAACTCCCAGACCTCCGAGATATGCGTAAGCCATTACAAGAAGCGCCACAAATTTCTGGGGTTCCCTGAATCCTTTAAAAAGGAATATGTTGTTAAAAAGAAATTCGAATGCGCTTCCGAGTGGGCCGGAAATACCTGTGGCAAGCAATGCCGACAGGACAGCAACTATTCCGAATGACCTGACATAGACCCCATACTCCGGATGCCTGTAGTTTAAAGTGAAACCATGAACTGCAAGAAATAATATGAAGATGAAAAAGAGGTACCAGTACGGCAGCAAATCTTTTGTATACAGGTAGCCGCCGCGCCAGAAGCCGTACATGGAGGATGTTGTAAAGAGAGTGTTGAAGTTGATATCATGTTTGGTTGTAAAAAGATAAAGATCGGAGTTTGTGATCTCACCAAGAGGAGTGTTATTTCCTGTAAAATTCGGGATAAGCCAGTACGAGTTAAGCAACAGCAGGGATAAACCGATCAAGAGCGATCTTTTTGATATATAAATGACCTCTTGCGCATTTTTCCCGCATTCAAAAATTTTAATAATATAAAAAATACCAAAAACGATCAACAAAAGGAATGGCGTATGAGTCTCAATAAAAAATACAACTGTTATGAGAAAGGCTGCATATAATGATCTTTTAGTAGAAGGGTTCTTGAAAAAATCCATGAAGGATTTAATAACTATTGGTGAGATCGCGTAAGCAAGCAGGATCAGCCAGTGACCTGCCAGGAACCTGACATAGATAAAAGGATTGATCATGTACAGAAAGCCAGCAAAATATCTTCCTATTCCCCATTCTTCAGGACAGAGTTTGTACATTGAGACACCTGAAACAAAAAAGACAAGGAAAAAAATCAATTTTTGAATTATTTCATTTGAGAGAAAAATACCTATGAGATCAAGAAATGCATACAGAGGCAAAGTAGAATATTGATTGCTCAATCCGTAAAATGAATCCGATATTCGAAAAGTATCAGGGGTAAATATCATATCCAGGGTTAAAATGTAACCCGGAGAGAAAAAGTCCATGACCAGCGCCAAGGAAAGTATTAAAAAGATAAAATAATGAAAACGGTGTTTGGAGAATAAAATTTGCTTTTTTCCTGAAATAGAATCTATCCAGCCTGTCATCCCATTAAAACTGCTCTACAATAATGATATAGTTAACGCCTGTGTTTTAATTGATATTCTTTTACGTAAATAAGGAATTAAACTAAAAAGGCAAAATTATATGATACCAAAATTTTAAATATCTTCCCTGCTAATAATATCAATATGTAAATTTTAGCAGGGTTAAAACTATGCCATACATAAAAAGAGACCTGGAACAGACAATAATACAACATCTGCAAATGCCTGAAATAATCGCTATCCTCGGTCCCCGCCAGTCAGGCAAAACAACACTCATGAGGCATATATTAGACACACTTGAAAAAGCAGTGTTCCTGAGCTTTGAGGACAGGAAAACACTGGAACTGTTCGTGGAGGATGAGAAAGCATTTGCAGAGATTTATGCCAGAGACTACCGCTATCTTATCATTGATGAATTCCAGTATGCAAAGGAAAGCGGACAAAAACTGAAGTACATATACGATCGCTATCCTGGAACAAAAATACTTATTTCCGGATCATCTGCGCCCGGACTCACGATACATGGCATCAAATACCTTGTTGGGAGAATATTTGTGTTTGATTTGTATCCGCTTTCGTTTGAAGAATTCTTGCTATTTAAAAACGAGTCGCTTTTTGGCGTATATCTTGAAAAAAAAGAGGCGATCAAAGCGTACCTGTCCAATAAAGGAAAATTTCCGGAGGTCAGCTCTGCACTTATTGATATGGTGAATGTCGTTTATGATGAATACCTGATATTTGGCGGATATCCAAGAGTTGCACTGGCAAATACTGACGATGAGAAAAAAACAGTCCTTCGTAATATTTATAGCACTTACTTTCTCAGGGAGATAAAAGACCTCCTGGGTCTAACGACTGATTTTAACATGAGCAAACTAATAAAAGCGCTTTCATTGCAGCTCGGAGGACTTGTATCTTACAATAACCTGTGTGAAGCTTCAGAGTTTAATTACAGTAGCCTTTTAACCCATCTTAATATTCTGGAAAAAACCTTCATCTGCAAAAGAGTGATCCCTTTTTTCACCAACAAAAGAACTGAAATTATTAAAGTTCCAAAAATTTATTTTTATGATAATGGTATCAGGAATAGTGTTATTGATGATTTCAGGTCATATGACCTCAGACAGGATATCGGTCTATTGAATGAGAATTTTATTTTCAACCAGCTCACTTATGCTGGTATGGAAGTAAAATTCTGGAGAAGTAAATCCAGAGCAGAGGTGGATTTCGTACTGGATAAAGCAGGGTTTACCGCCATTGAATCAAAGAGCGGGGGAAGAAGTCCCGGAAGATCGCTGGATAGTTTCAGGGAGAAATACAAACCGGATAATATTATTGTTGCCTGCAAAAATATTCTGGAAGAGCGCGATAGGATTACATATCTGCCGTTTGTTTTTATTACATCAATAATCTCTTAGAACCTATCCGAAAATTCAAAACCACAGAGGTCACAGAGAGCACAGAGATTTTTTAAATATGTCTCTGTGTTCTCTGTGCTCTCTGTGGTTCATTCGGGAAATATACTGTAAATAGAGCTATACATTGTGTTTTGTACATTTAAACTGCATCGAAATTTTTATCTATTTTACTGCAGGAGATATGTGGACATGAAGCTTAGCCGTACGAAAATCTTCCTGGAGATCATCGAAGCTGTACTGGAATGGTATTTCTTTCTTTGCAGCAATAGATATCATCTCGCGAAGAGGAATGCCCACCATGTCTGCCGCCTTGCCGATCGTTATTTTCCCATCCCTGTACTGCTCCAGTGCATTTTCTATCAGCCAGTCCTGTACTGCTTTACTCAGGAGCCTGCGGACTACTGTTGATTTATCAAGATGTTCAATGCGGGAGATGTTTTCGATATTCTTCTCGATGTCATCAGGTACACGAGTTGTTATTGTAGCGCCAATATGTATTCAAAAGATTGTGATTGAATACATAAATAGTTATTCCACGTGTTTAATGAAGGATTTGAAAGAGGTATCTGAAGATTTCAGCATCAATATATGTTTTTGAACATTTGAATCCGTAGATTAAGATGCGAAATCCCTTTGTTGCGCATGAATCCAGAATCAGAAGACGCCCCAGCTTTGCGCTCTTTGCGTCCTTTGCGGTGAATATCGCATTGAATAACGCAAAGTTCAGCCGCATTTTAGCACCATATTTACCTGCAAATTTGCCGTTTCATGCCAGCCACAAATTTTCGAAAAGAGGGGGCGCAGTTCTCATAATCCCAATTCCATGTTTTTCTTCTTTCTTCCTATTCTTTTTGTCTTTTCCGGCGCTTCGAGATAATTATCGCTTGAAACCACGCTTTTTCCCAATTTTCCTTCAATATCTTTTCGTGTCGCTCCCGCTACATCTCCACCATCTTTTGCATCATTTCGCAATTCAGGGAACTCCTGTGAATCCCTGTCGCGTGTAAATCGTGTAGTAGTAGCCTCGCCAAGCATTGTGAGTATCAATTCAATATCATCCATGTGGTCTCTTAAATTTTCAGTCTTCAATCCTTTTAATCGTTTATATTCGGCGGGTGTCAATCCAAAAGTAGCTCTTGATATCTCAGCAGTCAAAATAGAGTAATCCTGTCTGGATTTTGCGCCTCTTTTATCCCATTCGTCAGTCAGTTCATCCCTTATCGCGATCCCCCTTGCTCTTTTCTCGATCCATTCCTCGGAGTAGCCTTTCAATTTATAGATATCCTTCATCCGTTTTTGTGCCAGTTCCGGGTCTTCTATCTCCTGCACACGTTCATAGCCAACTTTTGCGAGCCATAATTTAAAAGGTTCGGCTTTGTGGGATGGAATGGACTGTAATATCCTGAATGCTCCTTCTGTATTCACGCAATTCATTTTTTGCATCCCTCCCGGAGTATCTACTGTAAGGGTATGTACAATTTGTACCCACCCTTTTGCCAGGGGTTCATCTCTTTGTTTCATCTTTTGAATATACTGTTTGGGGTCGCTGGAATCGGTTAAAATATATACTATATCCTCTAATACGAACCACCATTCATTGTTGTTCCATGTTCGCCGTATTTTAGTTCCCTCAAAAACAACAAGTGCATCCTTTGAATTCATGTTTATATCTCTTTGTAGGTATTTTTCTTGTTTTGTTAAGATGTCTTTGGAGTCTAAAAGGATTAGCATAGCGGTGTGAAAGTGATTTTTAAAAGGTCTTTCCGCTCCTCATTTATCCTGTCCTGCCCCCAATATTTATTTTTTTTTATATATATATATATATTATTTAATTATCAGCGCCGATATTTCAGTATCAATGAACTGTTTCGGAAATATGAGACCGCAGATGAACGCAGATAAGCGTACTATTAACACTTTCGGTCAATCCAAGTGATATAGCGCTGGGGTTGCGACCCCAGACCCCAACGGAAGCGCCGCCGTTGGCGGAGTTTAGCATTTAATTACCGGTGGCATATATTCACAACTAACAATACTTGTACAGTATGATAAAATAGTATCCACTAATCATTTGTTTGGCCATATTCCCATTCATAAGAATAAGATTAATTCGGCTGTGTCTGATACTCCTTATTGTTCTTCAAAACCCAATAGACAATTCTCAACAATTTTGCCGCTACCGCATTCAAAGCTGAAAAATGATGCTTTCCTTCATTTCTTTTCTTTGTATAGAATCGTTTCAAGTTATCATCGTTTTGAATAGCAGTATTTGCTGCCAGAAAAAGAGCTTGTCGAAGCAGTGGAGATCCTCTTTTAGAGATCTTTCCACTTTTATTCTCATATCTTCCGGACTGGCTCACAACAGGATCAAGACCAGCAAAAGCAACTAATTTCTTGGCATTTGAAAATCGTTCAACGTCTCCGATTTCACCAAGAATAGTCGGACCCAGTATGTCAGCTATACCTGGTATTGACATTATTTTTGTATCTGTCAGCATCATCATCTGATCAATTTTTTCCTCAACCGATTTTATTTGCTCATCATACAATTCAAGTTCAGTAATCAATGTCTTAATTTCAATAGACATAACCGATTCAAGTTCAGGTATGGTCAAAATATTTCCTGCATTAGCATATATTTCTTCAGCTTTTGATCGGGATATTTTCGATCTACTCTTCTTTTTGACAAGGTCATAGAATTCCTCAAAGGATTCACCTATCAATTTTGAAGGTACAGAATATTTTTTCAGTATTGCCAATGATGCGGCCCCAAAACTCTTTTCATTGCACTTTCATAATCAGGCCAAATAGTATCGATATTACGTATAATTTGCACTTTACATAGAGCTTTCTTTTCTATAAGACGATGACGAACCCTCACCAATTCTCTCAATTGAAACAGGTGCATATCCTGGATTTCACTAACCTGTGGTGGCTCAGAATGACGAAGCATATCTGCTATGATTGCAGAATCTATGGGATCTGTTTTTGTCTTTCGGATATTTATTTTCCGATATCCGTTTGTCTGGATGGGATTGTAAAGCCTGACTTTATATCCGTCTCTTTTCAAGGCTGAATACAGAGGCAAAGAGTATACCCCTGTTGCTTCCATTCCAAATACAACATCGCTATTTCCTGGTGCTTTTGATTTTATTCTTTCAATTATTTCATACAACATTTCCAAATCTGCTTTCTTATTTGCGATTTTAAACTTATGGATCAAATCGTTCCCATTCTCGTCTTTTACGCAGATATCGGATTTGTCTTTTGAAACATCTATTCCGACATAAAACATTGTTTTGTTATTCATTTGACTCGACCTCTTTGATTGCTTTATATGTTAGATCGAGAGAGTCATAGTCCTTCTACTATCCTTTCTTACACAAGTTCGCCTGTTATATGTGGAACATTTATGTATGTCCAAAACGTACTTATTCGTGCATAAAAAGGACGAGAAGGCAACAGGTTTATCCACGGGAACGGATCCCAAACACAATGTTTGTTACCCTCTCGACCTACTTTATGTAGGTATGAGAATGCTTATTTATCCTCACAAGAGGTGTTGTATATACGAACACAGATGCGAAATCCAGTTGCGGCGCATGAATAAAGCATCAAAAGACGCTCCATCTGTCAGCCATATATAAGCTATGCTGTGCGAATCCCATTGCAAAGCTAAGCCACAACATAACCGTTCGACAGGATAACAGGATGAACAGGATTTTTGAACAAAATCGTATCCTGTCGATCCTGTTCATCCTGTCTAAAGAAATATGATTATCTGCGCCGCAATTTCCGCATCAAGAACTGCTTCGGTAATAAGTAACCGCAAATCTAACTCACTGAAGGCAAATGTGAATTCATTTGTAGCGCAAGAATATATAATCAAAAGACGCCCCAGCTTTGCGCTCTTTGCGAGCTGGGATGAAACAAAATTAACAACGAACTCGAACGAACTCCATATGAACTCACGATACCGGAGTTCGTTTCAGTTCGTATAAGTTCGTTGTTTTTTCTATATTTCGGTCATAGCCCGAAATCCACCTGCGTGCTGGTGGTGGCAGTCCTGAGCACTCTGGTGCTATAGATTCAAAATGAGCAAAAGACTCGGTTTTTATGATACAAGTACCCTGATTTATGCTTTTACTAACAATCGCTAAACTGAAACATGTGAAGATTTTCTAAGAAGGCAAAATATGGAGAAGTTATTTCTTTATGCTTGAAGGCGTGAATTTATATATTTTATATTTTTCGCCAGTATCTTTAGAGATGTGTTGCCACGTTCCAGGTAATATTACCTCTGAGCACATTTCCTGCCAATTGAAGTGAATTAAATGATAAACGTTTTCACCAATCATGATTTCATTTCTACCAGTCAAGGCTTGAATTTTGGCTGTTAAGTTCATGACTTCTCCAAGGATATCTGGAGTACATGATATTCCTTTTGCACCGATGTCAGTAACCTTCGCTTTGCCTACATCGATACCAATATGAAAGCCTATTTCTGGGAATCCTTTGGATATAAATACCGGATTGATTACGTTATCAACAACTATTCCCATTAACATTGCACCTGATATTGCATTATCACACATACCAGTGTAGTTAGTTTCCGCTGGAAAATATCCAATAATACAGTCTCCCACATACTTCAAAACATATCCTCTACTATTGTTTACGACTTTGGCCATTTGCATGAGAAATATTTTGATTATCTTTGAATAAGTATCTATGTCTAATTCAGAACTTAATTTTGTGGACCCAGCAAGATCAACATAAAGAATTACAAATTGAAGAACATTATCAGTAGCATTTTCAAGAAATAAATCAGAAATCTGAGCCTCTTTAGGAAGGTTATATTTAATATCCCAATTATCTAAAAGGTCACTACGTGCTTTTTCTAAATATTTACGGAAATTAACCTCTGCAAGAGGACTATAATATATTGGTATCCCTTCCATCGCCTCCCACCCTTTTTTTAAAACCTCTAAAGGAATGAATAATTGATCACTTCGTATGAAAAATCTATCCCGTCCATTCAGGTTAAACGTGTATAAAACAGATTACCTTAATAAATAATTTAGGTAACTTGATAAGTTTTCTAAACA
>VEPM01000040.1 GCA_012026795.1 Candidatus Methanoperedens sp. | reverse complement strand
GCATATCTTGTGGCAACATATGTCGAAGCGGAACTCAAGGACAAAGAGCTGAATTATAGTTTTGATAAGATAAAAGAGCTTTTGGACAATGTCTATACCTATCTTGGCAAAAAAGGAAAGGTCCCGGTAATCGGAGTAGATCAGGGTATCTGGTCACAGATTACTACAACTAAGATAAAAACCGGCAGGATGCTTGATTCTGCAGACCAGAATGTTATAGTCATCGGAGGGAGGCTCGCAGCATCTTATTTTGACCAGCCTGTCGGGATAAATAAAATGGTCATGATGAACAGCAGCGCTTTCAGGGTTGTTGGAATTCTTGATGACCAGAGCAAAATAGCGTCTATATACCTATCCAGATGGCATACAGGTGATCCCGGAAAAGACTATTGATATCTATGATACACTTGTGATAAAGATCAAGGATGAAAACCAGTTAGATGAAGCGATCACGAAAATCCAGGATAAGCTTATGATTTCAAGACATATTACCCGGAATAAAATGGATTTCTCCGTCAGCTCGAGGAAGGAAATGCAGCTTTTATCGGGCTTATCGGAGGGATCCTTGGAATAATCCTTGGAACAATTCTTTCAGGTTTCATGCTGCCCTTATGGGAGGTCTTCCCATGGCAAGAGGCACCACAATAGTTACATTGGATTCGGTAGCTATGGCGTTATCAGTATCAGTTACGGTTGGAATACTGGCAGGAGTGATCCCTGCTTACCAGGCATCGAAATTAAGGCCGGTTGATGCCTTAAGATATGAGTAGAAAGAAGTAGGAAGGATTATATAGGATTCAGAACGATTTATTTAACACTTCCCACTACATAACCTAAAAGTAGTGAAATTGGGGAGGAAGAGGAGGAAAATATATGAATAGTAAAAGATTAGCTGGATTACTTTTGGTATCAATAGTAATTCTTACAGCAGCACCGACAACTTTTGCAAGACCCGAATATCTTACAAATCTTACGGAAATTTATGGCACAGGGTCATGTGATACTTGCCATCTTAGTGGTGCAAGCGGGGGACCACGTACAGCCTACGGAACATCATTTGAAAGTCAGCCTAACTATGCTACCGATCCCAAAACAGCATTGTTAAATATAGGGGCACCAGCGGGCGCAACTGTAACAATTGGCACAACAACCACGGCAGCAACACCAGGAACTACCGCAGGAACACCAGCAACAGGATTTGGCGCAGGAACTGCCACTGCAACAGTTACAGGAACAGTTTCAAGAACTGCCACTGCAACACCAGCATCAGGATTTGGCACAGGAACGGCTACGGGAACAGTAGCAGTAACTACAGCAACAGCAACACCAGCATCAGGATTTGGCACAGGAACTACTACAGAAACAGCAACAGCAGGAACTACCACAGGAATTACCACAACAACACCAACATCAGGGACTACCGCAAGAACAACACCAAGGTCTCCCGGATTCGGAATTGTAGTTTCTCTGGTTGGATTATTTGCCTGGGCTATTCTTGGAAGGCGAAAAAATAAATAATTGAGGCATCTTTTGCCTCAACTTCTTATTTTTTGTCAGTATCTTAATGATTAATACATGTCAAGAGCATATTGATATCTATGGCAAAAGACAGACATGTTATGGAAGCTCTCGGAAAAACCCGGGTAGTTGTTGAGAATGGAAAAGTCGTTGAAGTCGGTGAACCTCAGACAGAATACTGCCCTATATTTGATAAGGTGCGAGGGATCAAGAAATTCACCTCAAAATCCGCACAGGAAAATATCGAGTTCAGGATAAAGGATTTCGGCCTTTTCACGAAGGACAGGGCTATCGAAATGGAAATATTTGTAGGGTTTGGGGCAAGTGAGACTTTCATGACAGGATTGCGCCGGGGTCTTATTGATACCAGCGTGACTGCATGCGATGGTGCAGGCACTGTAATCACGAGCAACCCAAAACTTGCTCAGGGTATGGGGTCTCGCATTTCAGGATTGTCCGAGACCACGCCAATACCTGAGCTTATTGAACGGATACAGGAAGTCAATGGTATTGTTCTTGACCCTGCAACAGCTGCTCTTGACCAGGTGGCAGGCGTGAAAAAAGCAATAGGATTGGGTTATAAAAAAATTGGTGTTTCTGTAACGAATGCCAGGGATGTCCGGGAAATAAGGGCGCTTGAGAAAAAACATAATGTCCAGGTGATCGCATTCGGCGTCCATACTACAGGAATGCCTGAAGATGAAGCAAAAGAGTTCATAGACCTTGTGGATATGACCACTGGCTGCACTTCAAAATGGATCCGTGGCTGCGTACCGGGGAAGACTATCGCCCAGTTCGGTACTGCAATCCCCATATTTGCAATAACACAATGCGGCAAAGAGATGCTGCTTGAGCGGGCAAAAGAAGTGACTGATCCCATCCTGATAAATACGATGAAACTGCCTGTACAGCCGGATGAGAAGCAGCCAAGGCCGCTTATTTAAAAACAAAGTTTGAATAAGTCGATTCAGTATCAATTGTTAAAATATTCCAGAATTGTCAGAGCATTCATCCACGTAACCGTCATTCCCATACCAGCAATCAACCCCAGGACAGCCCCGCATAAATGATTGTCCCGTTTCTCAAGAAACACGATCAGAAAATACAATGCTATGAAAAAGATTAACTTCATGATAACCATATCTGCAAGACCGGGACTTCCGATCACTCTGATAAATCCCTTTTCCGTTACTCCGTTATTCAGGCCGATATATGTCGTTGCCAGATCCCCGATGAAATAAAATATGAATCCGAAGATAAATAGTGCCCTGTTATCATTGTTCATTTTCACTCATCAATATCCGGGTTAACTTATATAACATATATGGAAAAAGATATAGCAATTCCAACCTATAAAGTGCAGATTAATAATTTATTCCTGTTCAAATGGCACTCAAAGTAAATATTGGAAAGAATGGTATTTTAATATCTGCAATCGTATTAATTATATCCGTACTTTTAATAATCGACAGACTGCTGGCAACAGGTCCGGTGCAGCTTATCCTGGCGGACGGTAAAGTTGTTCCTGTAGAGAGTGCTTCTTTGTTTTCAATAAATGAAGTGTTATTTTTCATAATAACTGCCTGGCTTGGCGGTATGTCTTTTCTTTATATAATACTCTTTTCAAAGGAAAATCAAATACCCGGATCAAACGATGAAGAAATACCTGGATTAAAAGAAGATATTGCAGTAATACCGGAAAGTAAAAACACAGCCATGTTAGCAGCCAACATTCTTGAGGGCGATGAGAAGATATTATTCCAGGATATCCTGGATAATGATGGGGTACTGCAAAGAGAACTTATTGTAAAGACAGGTTTTTCGGAGCCAAAAGTAAGCAGGCTTCTTGACAGGGTCGAAAGAAGGGGATTGATAGTTCGCCATAGAAACGGGATGGGAAACAGGATATTTCTAAAAAAATAATATGAATCAAATTTTCACATTAACAAAGAAGTAATGACCCCGGTTGAAGTTATGGAAGCTGCGGCTTAATTTCATTTTTCTGAAACTGATTCCAGATATAATTTCAGGGTATTTTTATATGGTCTTTCAGCCATTGATGAATCCATGAACCTATGGAAAGCATTTGCATTGATTATGATTGCCCTCCTGGTTATTGCCACAGGGCTGAGATTTACCTATTTTGGGGCGCATACATTCCAAATTAATGAGGAGCAAAGATCTTTTGCTATAAATGCGGCCCGGAATGGGTTAAAGGAGGAAATAGGAAATAACAATTATAGTGTTATTGACCAGGAGCGCGGGCTGATAATTTCTACCCTGAATGGGGAAAAAAGAGTTATATATGTTGTTCTCAAGCGTGAAAATATAACCCTGACCGCTCTTATAGATATGGAAACAGGAAATATAGTAGAAAAAAACAAAATGGAATCCAGTGGATGGATGATCGATTATAAGGATCAGAATTCAAGGCGCTGGGGACATCAACGTTTTCTTGACCGGTGATTTGATGGAAAATATTATGGAATTACATGATGTGTGGAAAATTTATAGAATGGGTGAGTTTAACGTACCAGCACTTGCTGGAATAGACTTTACCATCAAACCGGGTGAATTCGTAGCCATAACAGGCCCCAGCGGATGCGGCAAATCAACGATGTTAAACATGATAGGTTGTCTTGACATGCCCACACGCGGAAAAGTTTTGCTCGAAGGCAGGGATATATCGGAATTCAAAAGTAATGAACTGGCGCGTGTGCGAGGTAAAAAAATCGGGTTCATATTCCAGACTTTTAACCTGTATCCTACCCTGACAGCTCTTGCGAATATTCAACTGTCCATGAGGATTCATGAATTTCCTGAAGTAGAAATAGAAAACACTTCAAGAAAATTACTGGAAATGGTGGGTTTATCCGAACGGGGAGACCATTTCCCTGCCCAGCTATCAGGCGGGCAGCAGCAAAGAGTAGCGGTCGCAAGGGCGCTCTCCACAGGCCCTTCTATTCTCCTTGCAGATGAGCCCACGGGGAACCTGGATACTAAATCAGGAGGCGAAGTTATGGATGTTTTCAAACGTTTAAACAGTGAGGGATTGACTATAGTTATGATAACGCATGACCCGAAAATTGCAGGATCTGCAGGAAGAATTGTAAAAATGCTTGATGGTAAAATAGTAGGTGGAACATGAATAAATTCAATATAATTTTAATAATCGTATCGATGTTAATGATAACACAGGCTGCATCGGCAACCTATAATTATCTTGTTACTGAAAGCGCCCCGGTGTATCCCGGAGATACGACATATGTTTATGTACCGATAAAGAATATGGGATTTGGGAACTATATGGAGGATGTTACTGTAGAACTTGCGCCAAAGGACAACGCATCTGCTAATGCTGTAACGCTCCTTAACGATATATATTCACTTGGAACTATTAATGATTGGGGCGACCAGCGAACTGCAAAGTTCAGGATATATGTAAATCCTGATGTGGTGGAAGGAGATTATTATTTTAATGTTTTTATTACATATAAGGGATTGCAAACAGACAGCTCTAATCCACAGGCGAGAGCCACAACCAAACTGGATGACCAGGTATTGAACATCAGGGGAAAGCCAATGATAATGCTGGTAAATTCAACGATTGGTATCGTGGCGCCGGGGAGCAAGAACACAGAAACGCTAACGTTTAAAAACACTGGCACAGGTACGGTACAAAACGCCGTTGCTGAAATAAATATTGCGAGTACGAACACACCGTTTTCTGTACTTGGGGGAGGAAGGCAATTTTCCCTGGGTACTATGAAATCAGGAGATGTTGCATCGATAACATTCGACCTTGCCGTAGATGTAGCCGCAAATCCTGGCGTATACAATATTCCGGTAAAGATCACCGGACAGAACAATTATTCAACCGATAATCTCATCGGGCTGGTCGTTGCAGGTATAACCGATTTTGAAATAAGCTACGTGGAGACCCTGGGCTCATTTTCGCTAAATGTCGCCAATGTCGGGATAAGCTCTGCAAATGCAGTAGCTGTCACCCTGCCGCGCCAGAAAAATTTCTCGGTAACAGGGAGCAGTACATCGGTTATTGGTAATTTAAATTCCGGTGATTATACGTCCGCAATATTCCAGATCGCGAAAACAGCCGGAGCAGGAAACGGTCTTGAACTGGAGATACAATATACCGACACCAGCGGGCAGAGACACAGGATCCCGAGATATCTTAATGTGGAATTATCCTCACCCGGATCACAGGCAGGGAACACGACAGGCGGTACGAATTATACCTTATGGCTGGCGGTTGCAGTAATCATACTGGTAATATACTGGCAGCGTGGGAAAATATCAAACTATTTCAAAAAACCTAAATGAGATATATTATGAAGACTTTTGATATTTTCAAGTTATCGTTAAGCCATGTCAGGAAAAGCAAGATGCGAAGCTGGCTTACGATAATAGGAATAGTTATTGGGGTGGCGGCGATAGTAGCTATAATCTCAATTGGCGCGGGGATGCAGGCAAGCGTGCAAAAGAGTCTTGGCAGTCTTGGCGCAGACCTGATCATGGTTTCCCCGGGGTATTCGCGAGCCACTGGTATGGGGGGAGGACATGGGCCACAAGGCGGGGGAGTCTCTACCGTGAATCTTACGGATAAAGACCTGAATGCGATCAAACAGGTACCTGGTGTGCTTAATGCATATGGAATGGTTTCAGGCCGGTCTGAAATGAAACTGGGTACTGAAAAGATTTCAGTATCCGTTAGCGGGGTTGATACCACGGTCTGGCGTTCCATAGTCACTACAGAACTTGAATCCGGAAGGTATCTCCAGCCAGGAGACTCAAATGCCGTAGTGATAGGATATTCTTTAGCACATAATGTTTTTTTGCAGCCGATAACGCAGAACAGGCCTGTAACGATAGGAGGGAAAACATTCAAGGTCGTGGGTATCTTTGTCCAATCAGGTGGATTTGAGGGAACAGATAGTGCTGTATACATGCCTGCTGATTCTGCACGGGATGTTATAACCGAAAGTATGGACAGGAACCAGTTTTCATTGATCACAGTGAAAATCGCAGACACGGATCTTGCAGAAAAAGTGAAAAGTGATATTGAAGAAAAGCTTATGATGTCCCGACATGTAAATCCAAGAACGAGGGATTTTACAGTGACTGCTTTTGCGTCAATCCAGCAGCAGATAAGCAGTGTCACCGAGGCGATTACACTTTTTCTTGGTGCGATTGCGGCTGTCTCACTCCTTGTCGGCGCTGTGGGTATAGCAAATACCATGTTCATGTCGGTAATGGAACGAACACGCCAGATCGGGCTGCTAAAGGCTCTTGGTGCTACTGATAATGAAGTGATGAGACTTTTCCTTATCGAATCAGGATTGTTCGGGGTGGTTGGAGGAGTGATAGGAATAACTTTCGGAGCCCTGATATCGGTATTAATATCTTCCATAGGTCTTTCGATGATAGGTCCGGGCGGGACAATGACCACGGTAATCCCACCGCAGCTTATTATCTCTGCACTTGCATTTTCTATTGTCGTCGGAGTGCTTTCAGGAGTAATGCCTGCAAGAAATGCAGCAAAAATGAATCCGGTAGATGCATTGCGATTTGAACAATAAAAAAGGAAAAGGAGAACTGATGCAAAATGTAAAACAATTCACTAAAAACTTTATACTATAGAAACCAATAATAGTGGTAGGGGGCAAAATATGCAGGAAATAGGTATCGGTGATATACATACTCACACAATGTATTCAGGTTTCACGAAATATAGATTTTTGTCGTTCCCGGACAGCGTGACAAATCCCCGGACATCCATTAAGGTTGCTGAAAAAATGGGACTTGGCGCACTTTGCATAACAGATCATAACACTATCAAAGGTGCACTTGCTGCTCAAAAATTCAATAAGGATATAGTGGTGGTTGGTGAAGAGATCTCTTCAAGTGGAGGTGAAATACTGGGATTGTTCCTTCAAGACAAAATTGAACCTGGCTTAAGTGCAGAAGAAACAATAGAACGAATACACAGCCAGGATGGAATAGCTGTTGCTCCACACCCTTATAGCGGATATTGTGACTGTGTGGGCACGAAAATGAATAAGCTGAAATTTGATGGTATAGAAGTGTTCAATTCATTACACAGGGATGGATATGCCAATGCTCTAGCTCTTAAAAACTGTAATGGGCATGCAAAACTTGGCGGAAGTGATGCCCATGCAAGTTTCATGATAGGAAACGGTTATACGTTATTTGACGGCAGTTCCCAGGAAGATTTCAGGACAGCCATAAAGAACAGGCAGACAATTCATGGTGGGGAAGTTGCATCAATTAAAGATTTTGTCAAATATAGTGCCAGGGTAGCGTTTGAATCGTCAAAGACAATAATGAAGTTCAATGATGTAGATTGTCCTATGTCTGCCGGAATATCAAGGGTAAGAAATTCACGCAAAATGTCCTATTTGCTGGTTTCTCTCTTATATGCATTTTCACCACTGCCTGTTATTTGCACCCTTCTTGGCGACAGGGTGCTGAAACATAAAGGACGCAGGGTATGGAAAGAACAGCATGATCGCTATTTATAATTTCGTTTCGAGTACGAATATCCTGAAGCTTCGCCCCCACTGGCAACTATATATAACCATTCATAAACCGATTTTATCATCCCGAATTGCTGGAACCTGCGCATTGAGAATCCAACCTTCATACGACCATCAAGCATCACACGCCCGAGTTTACGCATTCTGAGTGCAATCTCAACATCATCACCTGCATCAATGCACTGGTACATGCCAGCCCTGATGAAAGCTTCTTTATCAAATGCAGTGTTGCATCCCAGCGTATAATACAGGGCACGGGTATAATACCCGATGCGGGAGAAAGTATTTGCACTCATAAGGGAAATTTTGTGTTTTAATCCTTCTTCAATCGGATAGACAGTCCCATAAAGCTGGACAATATCATGCGATTCGAAATCATTCTTTATTATCTCAAGCCATTCAGGAGGGATTATGCAATCTGCATCCGTTGTAGCAACGATCTCTCCCCGTGCACGCAATACTCCGTCATTCCTTGCTCCTCCTACCTTTTTGCTTGTCTGGGTCATGACTTTATCAGCATATTCTTGCGCCAGTTCATATGTGCAGTCTTTCGAATTTCCATCAACCACGATGATTTCATATTCATCCCTGCTGATTGTCTGGTTGCAGAGGGATTTCAGACAGGCTGTAATATTAGCTTCTTCATTGTAAGTGGGAACAATTACGGATATCATGATTTTATCAGTTTCCTGTAAAGATCGCAATGCATCCGGGCAACTTTTTTAATATCATACTGCTCGGTAAAGTCGCGTGAGCGAGGAGAATAGTGTTTTAATGATTCATCGTCTGCAATCCGCTCCCCGGCCTCTGCAACATTATTAAAGAACTGGACCGCCCCTCCAAAAATTTCTTTGAATTCCGGTATCCCGCGGGCAACCACGGGAAGGCTACAGGAGAGAGCTTCCAGGATCACCAGCACAAACATCTCAGAATACGAGGGCATTAAAAATACATCGGCGCCGCTATAAGCTTCCGCAATATCAGGAATGAATCCCGTGAATATTACGTTATCCTGGCATTTTTTTTTCATCCACTCTATCTTGAAGCGGTCTTTTGAAAATGGCCCTGCAGGAAACCCTCCAACCCATACCCAGTGCATCTCAGGATACATTTTTGACAACTCTAAAAAATCATATATTCCCTTGCGCGGTGTCTGCTGGCCTACAGAAAGCACTACCTTTTTGCCGTCAGGTATTTTATATCGTTCCCTGAAGCTTTTTCGCTTGCCTTCATCCCTTTTGAAATAATTCCTGTCAACCCCGTTAGGGATCGTTGTGGTAGGAATGTGAGGAGCCATTTCCTCCACTTCGTGCCTGTACCCGTCAATCAAGGTTATTATATGATCAAATTTTCGATAACTGTATGGATAATAATAATTGATGTACTTGCTGAAGGCCAGGCCCCCTTCATTAAGGCGGGGAGTGATATGCGCAGTCAGTATCTTTACTCCCTGTGAGTACCGCCGGCTCAAAAGCGCCAGGGGGCCGAAAGTATGATAATGGACTATATCAAAATCCCGGCCTCTGGAGTTCCATGACACTTCCATATCCGGCATACTGGCCAACTGCCTGTACAGCGTTTTTGCGGCGGTCCCGCATCCCAGATACTTTAAATTCAGGAAATCTTCAGCAAAAATATTAACCCTCATAATTCCTCACATAATTAATCGCATTTCTGATACAACCATCCATATTAAGATATTCAAATTCCGAAAAACGTCCCACGAGTCCTATACCGAGTTTTTTGCAAAACTCTTTTACGATGGCGATATTTTTCTTATAATCCAGGTCATAGATAACATACGCAAATCTTTGCCGCTTAAGGGCAGTATATACTATATCCTCCCTATCTTTAATGATATTCATATTATTAAGTGCATTAATTACATGGTCAATTATCTTCCGGTCAGACATTTTTGACACATCATCCCCTTCATGATACGTTATCTCTGCAAGTATCGCCGAATGTCCCGCTGGCGCCACGCCATGGCTGTAATTTGATGGAAATGATATCCTGTTAAACAGCCCAGGGTCTTTATCAGGAACATACATCCATGAGATATTCGGAAGCTTTCCCCGCACCCCGGTAAAAACACAGGCTACCGAGTTGTACTTGAGATCATTACAGCATTTTTGAACTGTATGCGGAACATTTTCAAGACTTTCCAGGAGCCTCTGTAAAGGGATCGTAGATATGCAGCGGTCTGCAATAATAATATTATCGCCATCACTTATTAAATACTTATCTCCTTCTTTCCTGACTGAAGATACGTTAAAGCCAGTGCGTATGCTCTTTTCAATCGGCGATGCAATTGATCTTACCAGCGCCTCGATCCCGCCATTTATGGGGTAGGTGAAAACGGACTGGTGCGTATATCCTTCGGTTTCTATCCCGATAGCGGATTTTATGACATCCTCCACCGGGGGGCTGGGAATGCGCCCTTCAACCCAATGCAGTGACATCTGCTCTGCCGGGAATTTCCAGATCTTTTCATTATACGGGATCAGGTACAGTTCAGCAATGCCTTTCCCGAAGGTATGGATGATCCATTCACGAAAATTCCCGGGGGGAGGAAGTTCGCCTTTTTCAATGGCGATCAGGGTTTTAATAAATTCATTGATACAGAAAAAGAGATCATCCTTTGGAAGCTGGTTCAACCCGTTTTCAAAGGGATATTTGATATATTGTCCTTTATAGAATATTTTTGTATTGCGTATATTGCGCTGGCTGTTCTCTCCGAGTGAATCATTCATGAATGTGAGAACTTCTGCATCACGGCTGAAAATGATGTGCGATCCCCCTGTATCAAAAGTGAACCCGGAATCGATCACGGAGCGGCATAATCCCCCAAAAACCTGTTCCCGCTCAAGAACCGTCACCTCTTCACCTTTTTCACGAAGGAGGCGGGCAAGAGTGATACCTGTAAGACCACCACCTAATATTGCTGTTTTCACGATGGATAATTCGCTATCAAGCAATATATTGTTTTCTAAAGCGAGCCGGTTGTTTGATATTCAGGTTCTTTACTGCCTCCATATTGATATGGAAGAGATACAAAATTCACCAACTTTTTAAAAGAATGAAGTTTTTGCTGCTACTGCGTGTGATAAAATCCATTTCTTCTTCGGCTTGTAATTTTTTGTCGAGAAATAAAATAATCCTTCTATCATCCTTTTTCTCTCATAATTGATACTAATATTTATAGCGCTGGGGATCAAAGAAGGGGATAGTGTTGATATGTCTCTAAATAATGAAAAGATCATAGTAAGAAAAACTTTGCCAAAAACCAAAGAGTTTCGCGACTTTCTACCAAAGGATTTCGATACTGTGCTTACAAAAATGAGAAAAGACTCCAGAGAGAGGCTCAAAGCCCTAGGCATTTTACCATGAAAATTTTAATAGATACTGCCGAAATAATGGGAAAAATAAATGCATTTCTCATAGTGAACGGGCTTTTGATCGAATATCAGGATGTTGCTATCGCTGCTACTTTTGTTCGTGAGAAGGGAAACTGGCTGCTTACCCGGAACAAAAAGCATTTTACAATAATTCCGGCTTGTATGAAGCAAGGGCGGCAAGTTTCAATCAGAGTTAATATTAGCCATACTTTAATTTCTTGCGCGTATAGAATCGAATTTATCAATTCACCGGTTACAAAAGGAGAAATATATCCAATATAAATCCCGTTATCGACACGGCTTATGAAGCTTTTACATGCCTTCGAATTATCATCTTTAATGACTGTTCCGAGAAAAATACAACTATCAATATAAAAGCTATTTTTTGGCATGTTTTTTAGGCTTTCTATGCAATATATCGAGTGCTGTTTGTCCTGGGAAGGCTTCTTCGAAAAGTTTCTGGTATCTTTCAAGCCTTTGATCCTAAAAAAAAGCATTTTGAAGCTATATTGCTGATCGTGTTGAGGTAATCCCACCCCAAAGAACACAAAGGGCGCAAAGATTTTGCTGCCAAACTTTGCGTTCTTTGCGAACTTTGCGGTGATTTTCGTCATTACCCCAGCTTCCCCAGCAATATCTCCCGCGCCGCCCGCGCATCCCGCCCTTCCTTTCGTCTTCTTCATCACAGCCCCCACAAGCGAGTTGAGCGCCTTTTCCTTCCCGGCTTTGAAATCAGCTACAGCAGCCGGATTTTCCTTGATGGCTTCTTCTGCGGCTATTGAAACGATATCTCCTTCGACTTTCAGGAGACCTTTTTCTTTTACTATCTCTTCAGGCGAACCGCCTTTGTCAAGAAGCGTCCTGATAATATCAACAGCGCCATCCTCTGTTATTTTCTTGCTCGCAAGGAGTTCGATGATTTTTTGCATCTCCTCTTTATTGAAAGAGGGATAAGCCCTCATTAGTCAGGATAATTCCCCAGATTAGAAACTATAAACTCCATCAATGAATTCAATATAAAATCAGCTTTTTTGATTGCCTCTCTTGCATCATCCTCAATATATTCTCCGGATGGAATCCATATCGGTTTATCGGGACGTGAAAAAAGAGGATATCTAGATTTTATTCCCTGGATCTCAAGTTCCCTTGAATACTTTAAAATTTCAGAAAAAACTTTTTTATCGAAATCATTACTGAATTCCTTTTCAAAAAATGCAGTCACCTTGTGTTCCCCTGAAATGATATTCCTGATAGCAAGGCAGGATTTTATCGCTTTCTCTGATGATTGATGAGCAAAATATATCGCCCTGCTATAAATTCCATTTTCAAATAGGAGTTTTGCTGACTTCAAATCAAGTTCTGATTCTGTAAGGAATGCACTGGCTATTTTTGAGAATTCAAACATTAATTTCACCAGTAATTTTCCATGTATTCGTTCCTAATTTGAGAATGTTCCCGCTAATATTTTTTGAAAATAAATGAAATAATCTATCAATACAAGATTTTCCGTGTAATATTTTAATAGGGTGATCAAAAATGTTCATCATTATTGGATTTACGGAATTTATTGCATCTTCCATTTCATTTTCAGTGTAGAGAAGTATGTCAGAAATACCGTGTTGATCGAGTTCCAGAACTAAATTATCACGCTTGCGCCAGTCTGAAGGAAGTTTTTCAGCAATAATAAGTAAATCATAATCAGAATATTTTCTTGCCATTCCGCTGGCGCGGGAACCAAATAGAACAATTGCCTTAAGGTTATTACCGAATACCTTTTTAGAACTATTTATGAACATTTGTAATGTCTCATCTTCATCTTGAAATTGCGATATCATCAAATCTCCTGATGCAATTTGCTCAGTAAATCATCCTCAATCATATCCAGAAATATCCTGCATTTTTCCATAGCAACTTTCTCTTAGCTTTTTATATATTCTGTGCTTGTTAATTCTTCAGGAATAGCGCCTTCAAATACTCCGAGCCATTTATCCGCGATTTTTCTCTTTGTTTTAACTTTAATATCTATATGTTCAAGAGCTTTAACCAATTTCTCAAGGATTACAGGCATTCTGTCACCATATGAAATATGAGTAAGATAATATTTAACAGTATGTTATGAGTTTCAAGAATCTTATTTATTGGACAGCTCCCACAATGAGTTGAGCGCCTTATCCTTTCTGGCTATGAAATCGGCCACAACTTGCGGATTTTCTTTGCTTTTATTCCCGATGTTGAGTAAGCAGCAATAACTCCGGCTGAACTTATGAAGAAGATGTGAGCACTTCGGCGGCCGCCGTCAATGCAATGAGAATGCTTAAATATTATTTTCTGCATTTTAAATACATAAGATTATAAGGTGTAAAAAAATGACCTTCAAAAAGGAGCAAATTTCCGATGAAGAGCTGGAATTTATCGATTGGCAAATTGAAGATGAGCAGCATAAAAAAGAACTAAATGAAGCCGTTAATGCAGATTTAAAAAAAGAAATTGAACGTGTCAAAAAGTCTATGGATGAAACCATCGAAGAAAAACCAGATGAGTGTCAAAGGATAATGGGAATTATAGGAGGATATACCCATTTAATTTCATTCCCCTTGGATAAAGAACAATTGAAATATGATTGCCTCCCATACAAATTAAATGAAATAAATGATACCTTGGAAGATATGTTTTTGCTTCTCATATCTGCAAAATATAAAACATCAAGAATATTATTAAGAAAGTGGTTAGAACTTGTTGTTGTTTCTATTTATTGTGATACTAATCCACTCGCAGATAAGGATTTTACAAAAAAGTGGATGAATGTGGAAGATGTGGGTGGTTTGAACTTCACGGACAAATTAAGAAAAGTATCATCCAACGATTTTGATGCTATACTTCGTATTTACAAAGAACTATCTATATATACCCATAATGAAGGCAAGAGAGGCGAGTGGGACTTTTCGTATAACGAAAAGGAATTCAACGACATATTTTCAAAAATAAATCAACTTCAATCATACATAGAAAAAATGATAAAAAATAAATACAGTGGCATCTTCCTATTTATAGCTTAAATTTTTGAGGCATAATATACATTTATTCAGAATTTAGCTTTCCAAGCAGCACTTCCCTCGCCGCCCTCGCATCCGCCCTGCCTTTCGTTTTCTTCATGACCGCCCCGACAAGCGAGTTGAGCGCCTTCTCCTTCCCGGCTTTGAAATCAGCCACAGCCTGTGGATTTTCTTTGATCGCTTCTTCTGCTGCTGTTGCCACGATATCCCCTTCCACTTTAAGGAGTCCCTTCTCTTTAACAATCTCATCAGGCGAGCCGCCTTTATCCAGCAGCGTCCTGATTATATCAACAGCGCCGTCCTCTGTTATTTTCTTGCTCGCAAGAAGTTCGATAACCGATAACATATGCTCCTTCTTGAAAGCCTCGATTGTGAGGTCGCGGTAGTTCAATTCACCTTTAAGTACATCGCATATCCAGACCGCCGCTTTCTTTGGATCAGTTTTTTTCGCGACATCTTCATAAAATATTGCAAGCTTCAATTCCGATGTGAGCGCCTTGGCATGGTCATCAGTGATGCCGTATTGCTCCACAAATCTCATTCTTCTAGCATCCGGAAGCTCTGGCAGCGTTGCCTTGATAGCTGGCGCCCAGCCTGATATCTTAAGCGGTACAAGGTCGGGTTCGGGGAAATATCGGTAATCATGTGCTTCTTCCTTGGAACGCATGGAAAGCGTGATCTCGCGCGCTTCATCAAAGTGGCGCGTTTCCTGGACTACCACGCCGCCCCTCCTGAGCACGTTCTTCTGTCGCACTATCTCAAACAGGAGCGCGCGTTCTGCTCCCTTATGCGATGAGATGTTCTTTATCTCGGCGCGCTGTCCGCCCATAATGGAAATGTTGGCGTCAACCCTGAGTGCACCTTCAAGATCCCCGTCAAAAATATCAAGATATTCAAGGATATTCCTCAATTTATCAAGATACCGGCGAGCCTCTTTCGGGCTTCGCATATCAGGTTCGCTTACTATCTCGATCAGCGCCATCCCTGAACGGTTGTAATCGATAAGCGTATATTTTGATTTGTCGATCGTGCCCTCATGCACAAGCCGGCCAGGGTCTTCTTCCATGTGAGCCCTTGTAATCCCAACCCTGTGCTCTCCATCTTCACCTTCGATCATTATGTAGCCCCCGCTTGAAATCGGGAAATCATATTGCGTTATCTGGAAACCTTTGGGAAGATCAGGATAATAGTAGTTCTTCCTGTAAAATTGCGTATGCTCTTCTACCCTGCAATTAAGGGCAAGCCCGATTTTTATGGCTGCTTCAACTGCTTTCTTGTTTATCACAGGCAGCGATCCCGGAAGTCCGAGGCACACAGGGCATACATGCGAATTTGGCGGATCGTTGTGATAATCGGTACTGCATCCGCAGAAAACCTTAGTCTTTAGCTTATTCAGTTGCACATGTACTTCAAGCCCTATCATCACGCCGTCAGGATTCTCGTACATTACGATCCCTCCGGGTGCTTCGTGTGGAAATCCGTATTTTCTTCAAAAGTATAAGCTGTGCGCAAAATCGCGGCTTCATCAAAATGCTTCCCTATCACCTGCATCCCGATAGGCAGATGCCCTGAAAAGCCGCATGGCAATGATATGGAAGGAACACCCGCAAGATTAATTGGCACAGTATCAACATCTGCAAGATAAAGCGATATCGGGTCATCGATCTTCTCACCGAGCTTGAATGCCGGATATGGCATCGTTGGTGCAATAAGGACGTCCGTATCCCTGAATGCGCGCTCAAAGTCCTGTTTTATAAGAGTCCTGATCTTCAGGGCTTTTAAGTAATATTTATCATGATACCCTGCAGAAAGAGCGTACGTTCCCAGCAGGATGCGCCTCTTGACCTCATCGCCAAACCCTGCTGCCCTTACCTGCGAGAATGTCGTATGCCAGTCAGAATCCTCGGTTCGAAGCCCATATCTCATCCCATCAAACCTGGCAAGGTTGGATGATGCTTCGCTCATTGCAATTATATAGTAAGCAGAAAGTGCATATTTTGTATGCGGCATCTTGACCTCAACACTGGTCGCCCCAAGTCCTTCAAGTGTATTGATGGCATCCCTTACCGATTTTTCCACATTCTTATCGGTACCTTCCCCGAAATATTCTTCAGGAACTCCAATCTTCAATCCCTTCACGTCGTTAACAAGGGCTGATGAATAATTTGTTTCCCTGTCAACTGATGTGGAATCACGGGGATCGTGGCCCGCAATTACATCAAAAAGTGTCGCAACATCACGAACGCTTGTTGCAAATGGTCCTATCTGCTCAAGCGAATTGGCATATGAAATAAGTCCGTAGCGGGATATAACCCCGTAAGTCGGTTTTAATCCCACAACGCCGCAAAAAGACGCCGGGCAGCGGACTGATCCGCCAGTATCCGAACCAAGGGAAAGCGGCGCTTCGCCTCCTGCCACTGCTGCTGCGCTTCCGCCCGATGAGCCGCCAGGGACTCTTGTCGTGTCCCATGGATTAAGGGTAGGTCCGTAGAAGCTTGTTTCTGTGGATGAACCCATTGCGAATTCGTCCATGTTCGCCTTCCCGATGATGATCGCACCCGCTTCCTTTAGTTTTTCAATAACATGGGCATCATATGGTGGGATGTAACCTGTAAGTATCTTTGAGGCGCATGTGGTCGCAATACCTTTTGTCGAAATATTGTCTTTTATCGCTACTGGTATCCCGGCAAGCGGCCCGTCATGCCCCTGTAAATCTATCTCCTTTGCACGTAAAAGTGCGCTTTCTCTTGCTACTGTTATAAAAGCATTCAATTTGCTCTTTTCGATCTTCTCCAGATATTCAGCAACGATTTCTTCAGAGGAATCGGCATGAATCCTTTCTATGAGTTCATTGATAGATGCCATTTACATCATCCTTGGAGCCTTGATGAACCCATCCTGGGATTTCGGGGCATTGGAAAGCGCTTCTTCCTGCGACAACGATGGTGCGGGAACATCTTCCCTGAAAACATTGCTCATGGGCATTACATGATATGAAGGTTCCACACCTTCGGTATCAGCTTTATCAAGCTCCCCGAAATAATCAAGAACAGAATTGAGCTTTGGTGTATATTTTTCCTTGTCTTCTTCGCTTAATTCAAGGCGCGAAAGCCACCCGATATGCTCAAGGTCTTTTTTAGTGATCATAATACTTCCTGCATTATACTAAAAGTTTAAAAACCTTTCATATTTTCCATCGTTCATCTACAGGAAAACATTCATTTATCCACATCAGCACAGCGTTTTCATAGATTATCTTATATTCCCTTGAAAGAACGGGCAGCTCCCCGAAAAAATCCCTGTGCACGATTTCCATTTTAAGAATATCGCGCCTGGTTTCAAGTTTATGCTCACGCAATATCTTCCCTATGGGAATATCAGCCCGCATCAGGTCGGCCCTTACAGCTTCCGGCATCCTTTTAACAGGCGCCAGGGATTTTGCTAGGACATAAACGATATCATCGACCTTCAGTGTAACAAGACGATCATTGACATCATCTCCTGTTTCTATATCAAGAAGCCTTGCAATTTCCTTTGTTGCCTTAATAACACGCTGGGAAATCGTTTCAACTTTTACGCTTTTTCCAGTAAGCACCTCAAGAAGCCCGGTGACAGAGCCATCCGTGCCTGCGCATATCCTGAGGCAGGCAGGAATATCAGGTCTCCTGAGGACATCCTGCAAATTTAATCTCCCTGAACTGCTTTCTTTGCCATTTTGAGGCGATCTTTAGCGGTATAACCCGTGGCCTCTTCAAGAAAATCCCTGTAGCGCTTATTGGTATCGAGAATTTCATTATCTTTTACTGCTTTATTTGATTCTGAATCCGCTACCAGTTTTTTATTATCAATATAGAGGGTTAAACGGCTGAAAGCACCATATGTCAGTGTTAATTTTCCATTATCCTCTTTGATCCCGGTCGCAAAATTTTTTTCAAGCACGCTTCTTATTCTCCCGATATCCGGGGAAAAACCTCTTTTAAATGAGTACTCCTGAATAAAATCACCTTCATATAACGTTCATGTAAGATAGGATTACTAACTAATAAAGAATTTCATTTATCGGAATAGTAAATGTGAATATGCTCCCCTGCCCATATTTGCTCTCTACCGTGATTTTGCCACCATGAAGTTCTACGAGCTGCTTTGATATCGCAAGTCCGAGTCCTGTCCCCTTACTCTTTCTGGTGTATCCGGAATCAAGCTGTTCAAATTTCCGGAACAATTTACCAAGATCTTCATCTTTTATACCTATCCCTGTATCCGATATCGAAAATTGAGCCATGTTCCCGGATTTCATGACTGATACTATCACTATCCCTCCCTCTTCTTCGCTGAATTTCAAAGCATTGCTTATCAGGTTAAAAAGCACCTGTTTTAACCTCTGCCGGTCAGCCCGGATAAAATCCAGCCCGGGTTCTTTATTCTTTACCATTCTTATATTATGGCTTACGGCCTGTTCCTTCAATATTTCAAGAGTCTCATCTATGACCTCATCCACGGATATCTGTTCGATAAATAGTTCCAGTTTTTGCGCTTCTATCTTACTAAGATCAAGAATATCGTTTATGAGATTGAGCAGGAACTTTCCGCTTGTGATAACGTTATCCACATAAAGCTCCTGTTTTGCATTTAATTCCCCGTTTATCCTGCGCTTGAGGAGCTGGGAAAATCCGATGATGGAAGTCAAAGGAGTTCGCAGCTCATGGCTCATGTGTGCCAGAAACTCGTTCTTGACTTTATTTGAATACATCAGACGCTCATTTTCAAGAAGAATTCCTTCCGCATTTTTGCGCTCAGTAATATCCTCCAGCATGCAAATGATGAATCGAGGCTGGTTGTCATCTTCCTTAACAAGGGAAATGGTCAGCAGCCCCCAGATAGTTATGCCATCTTTCCTGATGAAGCGTTTTTCTATCTGGTAACCATCGCGTTTCCCTGCAATCATTTCTCTGTACAATTCTAAATCGGCCTTGAAATCTTCCGGTTGGGTTAATTCGTTAATCAGATCATAGTTAAGCTCTTGCGAGCCAAAACCTAAAATCTTCTGCAACGCAGGATTGTTTGCTATGAACCGTCCGTTCCATTCAAAAAGTGCTATTCCGACGTCTGTCCCTTCAAATATTGTGCGGAACTTTTTTTCGCTCTCTTTAAGATCATTTTCTGCCTGTTTTTTTTCCGAAATATCCCTGACTGTACAAATATGCCCTGTGTAATTTCCATTCTCATCCCAGATTCCTGTTGCAATGACTTCCGTAGGAATTATCCCACCATCTTTAGTAAAACCGGGGACCTCTCCTTTGAATATACCAATTTCCTTATTTTTCAAAGTATCTTTCAGCCCCTTTTCGGTTTGAGGTATTATTTCAGAGGGAGTGATTTTTCGCCATGTTTCTCCAATAAAGTCTTCCCGGGCGTATCCGAATATTCTGGCATAGGCTGCATTCACGTATAGATATCGGTCTTTTTCATCTGCTATGGTAATGCCTTCGGTGCTGCTAGCTATGGCTTTAAGGAGGTAGTTCTTTTCCTCTTCAATACGACTGATCTCAGTGATAATATATCTGGAATAAGCAGTGAATGCTATGAAAATAAATATTACAAACGACCGAATAAATATTTCTTCCTGAGTTGGATAGAGCAGTTCCCCTATAAATGTATTTGTGCCCCAGAAACTATGTAAAAAGGAGTCAAAAACCCAGTAGAACACGCTAAGGGAAAAACAGATAATGATCAAATAATCTTTAGAATTCAGAATTATTTTTTCATTGTGTTCCTTTCTGTTAAAATCGTGCATATCCTTTTCCCATGAATTACCACCTTCTCCAATTGCACTAATCGATTATATAATTAACAGAAATGCCTATGACATAACGTCTTTTTATTATTGAGTGGAAGGCTCAATGGAAGATTGTATGGTAAGTATATTCTTCTTTTAATGTGTGTCCATAGGCATTACATTCTTATAATATACATAAGGTTTAATAAAGGTTCTTATCTTTCAAATTTTGTTTCAAAATTTGAAAGTTAAAAAAGTATTTCATATCTTAAACAATAAAGGTTTAATTAATCTAAAATTATTTTTTGGATATACTAATCATCCAGAGGCAAAAACGAAGGAGATTTTTATGTTAAGTATAAGAGATATGTCTTTAAGCAGGAAACTGGTTGGTGGATTCGGGCTGGTCAGCATCTTGCTTATAATTGTGGCTGTAGTAAGCATAACTAACCTTGGTAAAATAGACCAGGAAGCAAATAAATTAATTGTTAATGAAATCACGGCAAAAGAAAAAGCTCTTGAAATCAATGTCAACATGCTTGAAGCAAGACGTAATGAGAATGACTTTTTTGCCAGTAAAGATCTAATATATGTTGATAAAGTAAAAGTTTCGGTTAAGAATGTCACTACAGATGCTGAGACGATACAGAAACTTAATATTCCTCAGGAAAGAAAGGATATGGTAGTAAAAATGATAACTGCTATAACTGGTTATCAAAAAGTATTTCTTGAGGTCGTTGAACTCAATAAAGAAAAAGGTCTGAATGAAAGCTCAGGATTACAGAACCAACAAATATTAGCGGCTCGTGAGATCGAGAACGTGCTCAAGACGCAGAATGATTATCTGCTCAGGATGGATATACTTGAACTCAGGCGGGATGAGAAGAATTATGTTATAAGGAAAGATGATGCGTCAATAAAGACGTTCCATAATAATGTAAAAGTATTTCAAAATGATATTTCTGCCAGCAAGTTATCCGATAATATCAAAGATGATGTTAATGCAAAGCTCCTCGTTTATACAACAGTTTTTGACAGGATAGTGGATATAGATGCTAAGATTGCATCTAAAACAGAAGAACTCACAACATATATCCGTGCTATAGAGCCTATAACGGCCGAATTCCTGGTAGATTTTGAGACCGATAAAGTTGTGGCTCTTGCCGAAATTGAAAATACAAATTCAACCGCTGATACCATGGTTATAATACTTTCCATAGTGGCAATAGTCTCCGGACTTGGCATTGGAATCTATGTCTCCCGCGCAATCACCAGACCTGTAGATACGATGCTTCACGCATCAAATAAAGTCGCAGAAGGTGATCTCACAGTCAAAATAAAGAGTGACTCGAAAGATGAGATCGGGCAGCTTTCTATAGCTATCCATACCATGGCCCAGAACCTTAAGGGCGTACTCGGAAAGGTGCAAAAATCTGCTATTAATGTCGCATCCACAGCCCAGGAACTTTCGGCATCAAGTGAGGAGATGAAAGCCTCGACAGAGCAGATCTCAAACACCAGCCAGGATATAGCATCAGGTGTGAGCCAGCAGGCATCCAAGATGGTCGAAGTAAGCCGTGCAATGAAGGAAATGTCAGAAAGCGTCCAGCAGGTTGCCATGAATTCCCAGAAAGCTGCGGAAGGTGCGACAGCTGCCAGCACAACAGCCCAGGAAGTGGGCAAGATGTCAGCGGATGTGGCTCAAAAGATGACAGATATCCAGTCAACGGTGGATAATTCTGCAACGGTTATAAAACAGCTTGACGGTAAATCCCAGCAGATTGGCGAGATTATCGGCGTAATAACCACTATTGCAGACCAGACCAACCTTCTTGCCCTGAACGCGGCCATAGAAGCTGCACGGGCTGGAGAACACGGCAAAGGTTTTGCGGTAGTTGCCGATGAAGTGCGAAAACTTGCCGAGGAATCAAGAGGCGCAGCTACACAGATTACAGGATTGATCAAAGAAATCCAGATGGGTACAAAGCAGGCTGTAACCACAATGGAACAGGGCACAAAGACCGTTGGCGAAGGGGCAAAGACTATTGAGGAAACTGTAGGCGCCATCAACCGGATAGTCAAGGCTGCGGCAGATGTTGCCACGATGGTACAGGAAATCGCGACGGCCGCTGAAGAACAGTCTGCCTCGGTTGAAGAAGTAACAGCCTCGGTCGAGGCCGTGTCGGCAATTAGTGAAGAATCAGTAGCAGGCACAGAAGAAACATCAGCAGCTGCCCAAGAGCAATCTGCTTCAATGGACCAGCTTGTGAATGCAGCCCAGGAGCTTGCAAAACTGTCAAATGAATTGCTGGCTGAAGTTGCAAAGTTCAATCTCGGTGAAGCTGTAAGAGAATCGGAGCACAAACCTGCACTTGCTCATGAGAAAACTAAAGAATATGAACAGCTAAAGAACTTCATAACATAAACACCATTTCTTCCGATTCCGCAGCAGCTATCACCTGAGGAAGCTGCTTTTTCTTTTTTATTTTTTCACACATTTTTCACAAATCACATTATATATTTGCTCCTGCTAACTAATCTATTCGTCTCTTTACATAGGTTTTCAAAAAATGGAAAAATGATATCATGGAAAAACTCAGGATACTTGTAGTGGATGATGAACCTGTAAATGTCGAACTGCTGGATGGGATTCTTTCAACTGATTACGAGATAATGAAGGCTTTTAATGGAAATGAAGCATTAAAACAGGTCGAAAAATCACTTCCGGATTTAATACTCCTTGATATAATAATGCAGGGCATGAGTGGCTACGAAGTCTGCAGGAAACTTAAGAACAATGAAAAAACAATATCAATTCCGATAATATTGATTAGCAACCTCAAGGACAAGTCTGACAGGATAAAGGCTATTCAGGCGGGAGCAGATGAATTCCTGTCCAAACCTTTTGATATGGATATATTATGTGAAAGGATGAAATCCTTACTAAAAGTAAAACATTACTATGATAATCTAAGACTTCTGGATACATCCGGGCAGATATTTTCAATAAATAAAGTCAACAATTCACTGGATCATTTTGATGTGAGCTTTTGTAATAATGTTGCCTGTAGAGAGGAAATAGTCAAAAGCCACCTGGAGATTATATTATTAAAGTTCCTGTCTGAAAAACCTATGTGCGGCCTGGAGATAATTAAAGAGATTAACAAAAAATATAATGTTTTATTGAGCCAGGGGACTGTATATACGACTTTATATAAGCTCAAGAAGGACGGGATAATATATGCAGAATTCGAGAAGGGAAACATGAGGACGAAGAAATATTCTGCCACAGGGGAAGGAAAAATAACAATATACAAAAAAATCAATGAATTTGTTAATCTGGAGATGAATATTTTGAATTCTATCCAGGTTCAGACCAGTTCAGCATCGTTGTAGAGCTTAATTGCCATTATATGCCCGTCATAGCCGTTTATATCTATTACTTCGCGTTTACCTTTTATCTCCCAGACAGGAACATATAATAGATTGATCTTAAGATTAATTTCAGATGAGTCAGGTGAAAATATCCTGTTTTCAAAGACTATGGTATCACCTATCATTTCATTCAGCCTGACTTGCTTAGTGTGTTCCCTGATAATGGAATTTATGGCTTTTTCCGAAGCCTCCTTTTTCTGGATAGAAGGCTGCATTATCTCATAATTCTGGGTAGGTGTCATGATATTTTCCCTGATATCACTGTATTTATTAAAAAAATTCTCACCGGTTATGGCATGGATGTATCCTTCACCATTACCCGTCAGGTCAACCATTTTTGATTTATATTTCTTCTGGACGTTAAAAGAATAACTATAATACCAGACCGGGATAAATTTCAGTGTCTGGATTTTTGGCGTTCCGATTTTAGCTTCAGCTATTGATAAAGCATCTTTTTTCCCTATATTTACAGGTATGCAGCGAAGCATTACTTTTATGGTTTTTTCATTTTCATCCTTTGTTAAATGTTCTTTTGTTTGAAGTTCATTTACTTCCATCGGTTCTTGAATCATTGATGATGAAAAAATACTATATGCATTTTCAGCCGTTTCCCCATGCTTATTAAGCGCTTCTTTCAGTACCATTCTTCCGATTTGCATTTCAAGCTCCCCCCTGTCCCATAATATAAGCCCATCATTAAGTGCGAGCATGCGGATCTTTTCATCAAAGGAATCTGATATTACTATTCCCTTACCATATCTTTTTACCATATTTGAAAAATATCTCATATTATTATAATTAGGATCTTTTTCAACTTTAATAAGGAAATGTTCCGTATCCTTTTCAGCAAGCAGGTCGCACATCTCAGATGAACTTATGCTGTAACCACGGTTAGCGAAAATATTTTTAACAATATCAATTACTACCTGCTTATTCATAGATACCACTTCTTACATGTCTAAAATACTTAATCTTTCGGTATGTTTATGACTCATCGTAATTATACATGGTTGCTGAATTAATATGGCCGATTTAATGTTCATAATTTCAAGGATCGAAAATATGATGTATGAGGTTACCTTTGATCAGGTAAAAAGAAAAGGTAAAATAATCGTAAATATTTCCATAGTCAATGAACCGGATTTTAAAAAAATCATTGGTCTTTTCAGGCAGGCCATTCATAGCGGACTTGCAGTAAGCCCGTATATTAAAATAATACGCCCGGGAGAAAAAATTGGAAATCTTAAAATTGAAACCGGAAAGATTGGAATAGCTACGGCCTGCAGCATTACCATAGATGGTGTGCTGCTAAAAGCCGGAATACCTGTAAAACCAATATTAGGGGGTGTCGTTGAAATCCATGAGGGTTCGCCTTTGAGATTTACCGATGTTTTGACGTATGATAGCACGACGATCGATCCTCTTGATGTTTTTATGTCCCAGGAGCTCACATCCGTAACCCAGATGATCAGCACTGGCACAGGAAAGATACTGGCAAATCTGCGTGAAGCTCCCATGTCGGCCCGCGACAGGATAGAGCAGGTGCTTGATTCACTCGTTGAAGCAGGATTCTCATGTATCCTTGAGGTCGGGGAGCCCAATAATGACATACTGGGTATCCAGGTGGGAAGGGATAAACTTGGGATTGTTGTGATCGGCGGAACGAATCCCATGGCACTCGTGCAGGAAAACGATATTGAAATAGATACGCAGGAGTTGTCGATTTTACTTGATGTTGAAGAAATGATACATATTGATGAACTGAAGGTTTAGTGCGTCTGATTGTCTATCTAAAAATATATACACTAATGTTTCCCTGTATTTATTCATATATAGGGCAAATTCCCATGATTTTGCCCCACAAGAAAGGCAAAAATGAACTTTGAACTTTAAATTTAAATTTACAATACATTTAAATACATCAAAAACTCATTTACATTCATGGGCACGATAACAGTAAACGTCAAGGATGATGTCGAAAAAGACTTCAGAAAGCTCGTCCGCAGCGTTTATGGGGCCAGAAAAGGCGACCTTGGAAAAGCTCTGAATGAAGCAATGCAAAAATGGGTATATGAAAAAAGGCAGGAAAAGATAGCGCAGGAAGCATTAAAGCTCCTTGAACTGAAATTCGATTTCGGTAAGAGATTATACAGGGACAGGGATGAACTCTATGAGAGATGAACTTGTTCTTATCGATTCAAACCTATTGAGCTATGTTTTTGATGAAAGCGAACCCAAAAAGAGGAAGATATGCAATGAGCTGGTAGCTGACTGCTGGAAAAGAAAACGAGATCTTGCCGTTTCTGTACAGAATCTTTCTGAGTTCTATGTTGTTGTAACAAAAAAGATTTCAAATCCGATACCTGCAAAGGTCGCAAAAGACTTTATTGAGCATATCATAGATTTCCAGGGCTGGCATGTCCTTAATTATAATGCCCAAACAATTACGTCAGCTATCGGAATTAGCACAAAAACCGGCATCTATTACTGGGACGCATTACTGGCTGCAACAATGAGAGAGAATAATGTATTTTCAATTTATACGGAAAATGATATGGATTTTAAAAAGGTTCCCTGGCTAAAAACAATCAATCCGTTTGCTTAAATTGCCTGACTCATCTGAGTTTTGCATAAATTAAATTCTATGCATAGATTTTGTGCATAAATGTTATAAACATGCTTATGATCCGGGAATTATATAAATCAGCATCATTTAAATACCAACAAAACAATAATAATTATGGGAGAAACACATGGAACTAAAATCTATACAAATAACGGCGCCTTCCGATACGAACCTGATCCTTGGCCAGTCGCATTTCATAAAAAGCGCTGAGGATCTTTACGAAGCACTTATCACTTCGGCCCCGGGGATTAAATTTGGCCTGGCCTTTTGCGAGGCATCGGGAAAATGTCTTGTAAGGAGTGATGGAAATGATGAGGAACTTATCAAAGCGGCGCAGAGTAATGCCATGGAACTTGGCTGCGGCCATAGCTTCATAATATTCATGCGAAATGCATACCCCATAAATGTCCTGAATCCGGTTAAAAGTATTCAGGAAGTATGTAATATTTTTTGCGCTACATCCAATCCAGTGGAAGTTATTATAGCTGAAACGAACCTGGGCCGGGGCATACTTGGCGTCATTGATGGTGAAAAACCAAAGGGGATTGAAAGCACAGCGGACAAAGAAGAAAGAAGATCATTCCTTCGAACTATTGGTTATAAAAGATAATGGCAAAAGATCATTTGAAAATAAGAGTTCCTGCGACTTCTGCTAACCTGGGGGCAGGCTTTGATGTATTCGGAATTGCACTTGAAATTCCTTATGATATAATTGAAATCGAAAAAAGCGATAGTACAAAAATAGTAATGCTCGGAAGAGATTCCCAGTTCATTCCAGCTGACCCGCAAAGAAATATTGCAGGCATCGTTGCTTCGATCATGAAGATCCCTGTGAATATCACGATACACAGGAATATTCCACTTTCAAGCGGGCTTGGAAGCAGTGCTGCGCCTGCGGCAGGAGTGGCATTTGGAATAAACGAGATGTTTGAACTCGGGCTTTCACAGAATGAACTTGTGCAAATAGCCGCACAGGGTGAAAAAGCAGTATCAGGAGCTGCTCATGCCGACAATGTAGCACCTGCTATCTATGGTGGTTTTGTCATTGTGCATAAAGATAAAATAATTTCTCTTTGCCCCGAGAACATTGGCATAGTTGCAGTTCATCCCGAAATCATCGTCAGCACGCGCCATGCCCGTGCTATCCTTCCAAAAAAACTGTCCCTTGAAGATATTTCATTTAATACTGGAAATGCCGCTTCTATGGTTGTCGGAATGATGAAGAATGATATAAGACTTATCGGGGAAAGCATGGCCAACCATGTAATCGAGGAGATCCGTTCAAACCTTATAAAAGGATACAATGAGGTCAAACAGAGTGCGATCCAGGCAGGTGCAGCCGGTGTGACTATCAGTGGTTCAGGGCCCACATTGATAGCGGTTTGCAATATGGATGAAAGAGAGAAAATTGCAGAAGCGATGATACAGGCTTTTTCTGAAAAACAGGTAAAAAGCGAGGCTTTTATAACCACAATAGGTAAAGGAATATCCATTATAGATTGAGCCCTCTCCATGCCTGAAGGCAGGAGATTCCAGAGTTTATATAACCTCTCTGTGGCTCTCATCTTCATTGATTCGGATTACAGCATCCACAGCCTCAGTTATAGTCGCTTCCGGTTTAACGGGCGATCCGCTCAGTCTCCGGCCTACTCCGAAGCTGGCAGGAAGGATTTTCCCACCATTTGCAGATTGGTATGCCCTTGATACCGCTTCGTTCAGGACTGGTTCCAGACCTGGCCAGAGCAATTTTGCCCTGGCTATATCAAGGGAGTTACTTTTCACATCAACACATTTGCTCAGAAATGCTGAATACAGGTCTCTTTGCATTTCTATACCACAGCAAATATGCCATCTCTGGCTGAGCGGTTTTTTAACTGCATTTCCGCAGATATGGCATACCTGAGACAGCTTTGTGCTGTTTGTAGGGAATTCGTTCAAGTATCCTCCAGCATTCTCAGCTTTTCTTTTGAGGTTACTTATGAACATTGACGGTGCTCTCATTAGCACTGATTTTCCAAAATTCTTCTGCCATGACTTGTAGGAGATTTTTTCGGTCTTTATTCTCGTTCCCATGGCTATGATCTCGTTAATATCTTTTCCATGAAGAGATTTTCTGTGGACAGCCAATTTCCTATCGAGTTCTGCTGCCTGACTGCTTGTTTTGTTATAATGATTGGATTTTTTCCATTTCTTCTTACCCTTCTTGACATTTCCATTCGTATTATAATTCTGGGGGTTATTTGCCCGTCTCTGCCTGTCCATTTTCCTCTGCAGTTTCCGTTTCTCTTCCTGTTTAGATACAAGTTCACTGCAGAACTGTTTCAATTCAGCTTTTGTACCTCCCACAATAGCTATTGTACCTGGACCAACATCCAGGCCTATTTCTTCATTACCTATCTTATGTTCTGGTTTCTGGGTAGGGTTTTCCTTCAAGGATGAGCTGGACATAGAACCTGTTCTTTGAATAGATCTTTCTCCTGACGATCCGGCAGTATTTGATCTTATGTTCAGATTTTAAGCCGTATGCGATGACTTTATTAGTTTCATCGATCATGCATGGTATTTCCAGACCCGACCAGTATAACGTATTATTCCTGAAAATTAACCCGGTCAGGTTATTTTTCCCTTCGAGGGTATCGAACTGGTTCTTGCCTTTGAACCTTACATTTTTGGCTTTCCCGAATGCCTTTTTCTGGACCGCTTTGAACGCTCTTGTAGCTATTTTCTGTGTTATATGGCTGTTGATATGCTCTTTGATCCAACTATCTCTTATCGTACCGGCATGATCATGAAGAGCATACTCTGTGAAACCGTATTCTCCATTCAAATTTCTGAATTTTTCAGTTCTTTCTTTACCTGCTGGTAATACTATGATTTTCTTGTACTCTTTGGACTGCCTGATAAGGTCAAGTCTTTTCAGAGCTTCTCCAAGACAGGCATTATACAAATGCCTTCCAGCTTCCAGCCGTGTTAAAATGTCGGTCTCCTGTACTGATGTGGTTTCTAATGGTAGTTCCAGTACGAAAGAGGGAGTTTTGCTATTCATATTTCATATTGTCGTATGGATAGTTTTGGTCTTGAATCTTAGCTGAGCGGGGTGAAACTAATCCGTGTTTATTTCAAAGGGGAAATTCATCTCCACGACTGAAGTCGGGAGCTTTCTTCCCCATTTGAACCCCATTTCTGTAACGCAAAGCAATAAGCTTTTAAGATTTCATGACGATACATGCTGATATGAGACGTACTTATCACCTTTTCCCGCAAAACCCGGAATTTGAACGTAAATTTAGATTCGAAGCCGACCTCCCTTTCCTGGTAAAAACAATTGCAGGGCTGAATGGCCAGTTCGGTACATTTGTCACAGATGGCCCGGACCGTAAAGCAACTCCTATACAGGCAAAAAGAAGCATTGAAGTTGAAATAGCAGATAAAAGCGTTGATTTTGTTCCTCTTAATAAGAACACTCTAGATCCAGTGCTAAAAGATATTACACCGGAAGGAACAATTGATTTTAAAATTAACCTGCAATATTCTGTACTTGATGCAAACTATAACCGTGTTGCTTTTAAAGGAGATACATATCTTGTAAGGACAAACCTTGATAACAGGGTACTTACTATGAACATACATCTTATCGATGGCCTGGAAAGGACTGATCCTGAAAGAATAGCTGACACCATTGTTGAAGAGATAAAAAGAAAGGCTGGCAATGTCTGATCTTACTTATACCGTATCAATGCCCTTTAAAAGAAAGGGAAAAGATACGCTAAAAGATATGGAATTTATTCTTGCGCTCTCCCTGGATTTGAAATGGTTCAATCCTGAGCAGGCAAAGACCATATTAAGCGATGCCCAGAATTCGGGGCTTTTAATACGCGAAGGAGAACTTGTACGTCCTTCATTTGATATATCAAAAATTGAGTTACCTTCCGGATGGAAACCCGTTATTGCGGAGAACAAAACAACTCCCGTTATTACGGAGAACAAAACAATTTTCGACAGGATAATTGACCGGATAATACAGGGCACGGGAATAGAAAAGAGAAAAGTAATTGCAATGATAAATAAAAAACAGGAAGAGTTTGCAAAACAGGTATCAATAGAGGTCAGCGCCATTCTCATTGCAGTTGAGAACGGGATTATGGTGGATGACCTTATCGATGAGGAGTATGCAGCTTTAACTACTATGTAGCTTTAACTATTTTGTCTTCTTCGTAAAAGTACTTAAAAAACTTGGGATATTTTAAATAGTAAGCGGTAGCATTAGTTACAATGGTGATGAAATGAGATCCGATTTACTTGAAGAATTTAAAAATAGCCTAATCTCAAAGGGAAGAACAAAGAACACATTAGATGTTATCAAATCGACTTTGGAAAATGCACAAAGCGATATTGGAAAGCCCATTGAGAATTTAACTATTGAGGATTTAAAGAAGTACTTTGAAGGATTGAGGGACAAAAACCAGAAAAATAGTTCTATCCATTTATGCCAGCAGCGATTTATTCAATTTTATCAGTTTTGCCTAGATGAAACGGATAACGAAAAGTACTCAATCATGATGAGAAAAGTTAAACGGATGCAGATATCCAAGGGGAAACGGACTATAAACCCGTCTGATATCTTGACACCGGAGGATATTAAGAAGCTCATCAATGTTGCGACTATTGAGAGAGACCGTTGTATTGTCGCAACCCTGTTTGAATCAGGATTAAGGATTGGTGAGCTATTGTCATTAACCATCGATATGATAGAATCGGATGATATGAAACAGGAAGTAACGCTCCATATCCCAAATATTGAAGGATGCAAGACTGGCTCAAGATCGGTTATTTGCTTAGAAATTTATGGATATGTCCAAGAATGGCTAAAATGCAATCCTTCTAAACAATTTTTCGATTTATCCCAGATGGGAGTTATACTTATTTTGAGAAAATTAGCGAAACTCGCAGGCACCACAAAACCCGTTAATCCGCATAATTTCAGGCATTCAGCCATTACCCACGCAGCAGGATTGAATTTAAGCGAAACACAATTATCTTATAGATTTTGGGGGATACCTCATAGCGCTATGCTTTCTACATATATTCACCTTCGAGAGCAATTAAAGAGCAGTGGATACAGAGACGCCAAGGGCATGGGCGAGAATGGCAACGGCAAGACCATAATAAACCCCTTAGCTTCAAGATGTGTTGAATGTGGGCGATTGATCCAGGCAGGCAGCTTATGCAAGACCTGTAAGGATAGTAAGAAGCTCGCCGAGGAAAACAGTGAGCTAAAGGCACAAATGGATAAGCAAAAAGCAGATATGGAGACCATGAAACGTCAGATGGAGCTTATCACGGCAGCGATGGCAGCGAAGCAATAATTTTATTAATGGATTCTGTTTTCTCCGTTATATGCTCCATTATACAGAGTATTTTTTTCCAATTCTGTCTAGGTCCCGATCACAGGCCTGGGCTGCCTGGGGGACAGAATAGATTTTCTGTCCGTGCTGCAGATGAGATCTCCAGATTCCTGGAAGACAGAAATCAATGGGGTTTTATTGATTCCGATAACCCCCTATGTTTTTACCAGAAAAAGACGTATACTTTATTTTGGAATTAGTATAATTTGTATAATATGTTATATTTGTTTATGTTCTTTTTATATATGACTAAAAACCTATGCTGCATAGGTGAAATCCCTATGAAACAAGTTAATCTTCAACTTTCAGAAAAGACCCTGGGTCGGGTCAAAGAAATTGCGAAAAATGAAGAGTTGCCTTATACCTCCTTAATTCGCAATTGGATAGTACAGAGAGTAAAAGAATTTGCACCCGCTGAAACCCTGGCAAGAGAACCAGCGGAATGCAGCCACACCCATCAATCGGGAAGGATGCAGCATGAGTAAATACAAACTATCTTTTATTAACTTTGCTGAGGGGCGAATGAAGGCCCAAGGTGATGAGATCAAACAATGGGCAAAGTCTGACAATCCCCTGCTATCACAAACTTGCAAGGAGATTATAGAGGCAGCAGAGCAGGGGGAGCAAAAATGATAGGGAAAGTACCGCCCGTTACCAGCGGGCAGAACTCGAAAACAGATCCCACTGTTAAGATTGCACCTTCTGCTAATAAAGACGTAAGGAGGTTTTTTTTACAAGCATTGAGGACGCGGGCATATTCCAAAAATAAGATTATCTCATTCCCGGAGGTAAAACGGATTCTATCGTGGTGGAGAGTACAAAAACAAGAACGCGACGAGCTACTTTATGATTTGAGGGATGAAGGGTTTTTGGAGATTATACCGTTTCATGGTATCAGGATAAAACCAGCAGAGAGTGGGGAAAGAGATGATAAAGAAGAAAAACACGAAGTTTTCAACCAAAATAAAAAAGAGGAAAGATGAGAACAGAAAGGTTAAGGGAATTATTTTCACAATTCTTGAAAGAAAACGAGATGGGCGGTGCACTTTCATGTAATAGCTGTATCACTCTCGATCAGGATGTGTCACTGAAATATGAGCGAATAGATAAATACAGCGTGCTTTTTTTGACATGCCAAGACCTTAAGAAATTGCTTGCTTTCTGTGGCAGGCATGGTATCAGTGTGTGGTTTGGTGCAGATAAGCTTTGTATCGGTTTCAATTACAAAGGAAACATGCGACTTTCAGCTTATGATTCTGTCCTGCCGGTGAGATCTGCAGCTGTTCCCATGGAAGACAGAAAAGACGATCAACTGAGAGGGGCACACTCAACAGCCCTTACCGCCTAGTTTTTTTATGAGAGATTATGAAAAATATAATAGTAGTGATCAATGCCAGCAGAGTTCTTGAAGAACTGATATCCAAAAATGAATTTGCACGCGGTAAATGGATGAGTGATTGCCGAAGCATAAGGGCGTCTTACAAACAGAAGACAAGCCGGATGGAAAAGAACGGCAAGACATATGAATATACGAAATGGTACAGGGAAAAAGATACGGGTGGGCTTGAATGTATCGGAAAAGACGAACCAGAATGGAAAAAGATTCTCCCAAAAGAACCTGAAATGAGAACGATCACTGCAAAGACGTATCGGGGCCAGCTAATCATGGAGCAGAAAGATTATGAGGCTAATATTGGGCTGTTCCTGGAGTACCTTGTATTCAGGCTTGAAGACTGCAAGAACCTGTTACATCCGCTATTCAAGAATCCTGAGAAGGCACTCAAAGGTGATTCTGTCCGCAGGGGTGGGGTGAGCTCGGCAGGATCGCAGATATCCGGAGGGACAGAAAATAAGTGCTGGAATGAGGGTGATTGTGAGTCGTGCTCACATAGTGATGATTGCCCGGTTAATACAGAGCAGGATGAGTTAGACCCGGAAGAGTAAGGGGAGAAGATGAATACTTACGATACAGTCATATCCCTCCTTGGCGACACCGGAAAACAGCAGTGGACGCGTTCGGAAATAATAGATATCATTTCAGACCGGTTGCGGATTGAAAAAGCAACAGCTATCAGTCGGTGGAATGACACGTTTTCCCGTACTGATTATTTTGAGAAAATTGGTGATGATCCTGCAAAATTCCAATATACAAAAAGCGGGAGAGTGAGATATGAGACTCTCCAGAGAACAGAGAGAGCGGATGGAAATTTCGATAAAAGCATGGAGACTTTCATCAAAAAATATTATTGGAGCGAGTTCTTAACCTGTATTAATGATGAAAACGAGTTTATTGATATAGAGTATAACACACTGTTGAAGGGGTTCCCTTATGCTGTAGAAATGTTGGAGAACAAACCTACCCAGGCTATAAATAAATTAAATAACTCCCTTCGTAAAATAATTGCTCCTGCAGACAGTGAGTTCAGGCCTGTTGTGAGTATAATTAATACTGGTAACGTGCTTCAGGTAGAAGATATAAAAACCAGGCATGTTGGGAAATTTGTAGAAGTGGAGGGGAGGGTGGCAACACAGATCATTCCGAAATCTGAGCTCGTTATTGGCGCATTCAAATGTGCTAGGTGTGGTGAAATAACGTATCTGCCGCAAAGTGGAGTGTATGCTGAACCATATCTGTGTGAGAATGATGTTTGTGAAAGAAAAGGCCCATTCAAGCTTCTTGACCCCCCTGAGAGTGAGTATAGGGATGCACAGGAGATAGTGATAGAGTCACTTCGAGGCGGCCAGGTAACAATCACAGCTCATTTCAGCGGAAGCTTGTGCCGCCCACCCTGGGAGCGGGATGCAAAAGTGATCCGTGTTTGTGGTATCGTGAGGACCCGACAAACGGTAATAGGGCCGAAAACTAAATCAACTTATTTTGATCAAATGATCGAAGTATGCAGCATCAAATTTGCAGATGACAGTAACACTGAGCCGCCTACCGAGGAAGAGATCAAGCTTTTTGATGAGTGGGCCAAAACCCCATCTGAACTTAGACAAACTATCCTGGAATTGATAGCCCCGAACATATATGGTTCTCTTGAAATCAAGGACGCTTGCAGCCTATCATTATTCTCTGATTGGTGTTGGGACCTTGACCCGCGTGATGTGATAGAGAGAAGCAGTATTCATGTGCTGTTGTTTGGGGATCCCGGTGTTGCGAAATCACAGATAATAAGAGATGTGGTATATCTTGCGCCGAAGGGGAAATTCGGGCAAGTAACCAACATGACAAGGGGGGGATTGAGCACGGTTGCAGTTCAGGAAGGGGGTGAATGGTGTGTTAAGAGTGGTTTTTTCAGCCAGGCAGATCAGGGGGTTGCGGGTTTGGATGAGCTTGATAAAGTGCATGAAGATAAGGATCTTAATTGCCTTGTAACCGTTCTTAATGACCAGATACAGCTTGTCAGTAAAATAGGAAAGAATGATATCCCGTTCAATACCCGTGCTGCTGTATTGGGAGCAGCGAATCCAAAGGGAGGATATCTGAAAAAGGAAGATGTAATATCCCAGATAGGGGCTGTCCTTCCGAGTTATATATATCAGAGATTCGATATGATCTTCGTGGTCCGTGACGTTCATGACAAAGAAAGGGACAGCATTGTTGCAGATAGTATAAATTCGATGCATAGCAACCCAAAAGCGAGTAGAAAAAACATGCCGCGAGTTATTACTCCCGAACTGTTCAAGAAATATGTGATATATGCCAGGACAAAACCCGTTCCAGAATTTGAACCGAGCGCACAGAAAATAATAAAAGAATATTATCTTAAACTCAGGACGATATCAGCTGATTATCCTGTTATCGGGGCGAGGCAGGTAAATAATATTAACAGGATTGCCCGGGCCGTTGCTCGAAGGGAGTTAGCAGCGAAGATCACGGAAGAGCATGTGAAGTATGCCATCGGGCTTATGCGAGCCAGCCTGTCCACGCTGTCAGATGACCAGGATTATGGAATATATAATTTTGGAAGGACAAAAAGCCAGGCTGAACTTGTGAAGCAGGTCAGAGGGGCAATACAAGAGATCTGCAAGAAGGAAAGATTTGCGAGAATAGAAGATATTGCATTTACGACCAACCTTGAAACTGTGCAGATAGGACACGTCTTGATCCTCATGGAGGGGGCCCGGGAAGTGTATCGCGTGAAGGACGGGTATAGGATACCATAAGCCTCATTTTTTTATAATTCTGTCTAGCCTGGTAAGCTGGCCAGAGATCTCCTGGGAGACAGAAAAAACTAAAAAGTTACTTGGTTAAAGGCAACTGTCTAAAAAAAAGTTAAAAAAAACAACATCTATAGGCATTTTCAGATAGCAAAAATAAGTTTATTTTAATAGTTGCTTTTGTTTCCGTTACGGAATTGGTGATTATTCGCATATTTACTAACAAAAAACACTCTAGTAGGGTGAAACTAATCATGAACCTGCTGGTTCATAGATAAACATGAAAAATAAATACTGCTGTATCGTCTTATTATTCTTGCGGTATAAGCAGAGAAAACCAA
>VEPM01000039.1 GCA_012026795.1 Candidatus Methanoperedens sp. | reverse complement strand
CAACTTCAGGTGTATTTCGGTGAACGAATGGATGCATATATATAAATATGAAAAATGTAAATTGTTATAGGAAGTTTCAGCAAATTATGTTACACTCCCATGCCCTGGTAAATCTTTCTCAATTTTATCTCGCTCCTTCTTTATCCTGCTTATAAGGTTTGATATAGAAACTGGCACTTCCTGAAGCTGGTAGAAGAGTATTTTGTCTGATCCAACTTCCATTTAATGCTTTGATTTCTAAAGGTGTGGTCAGGATGACCGCTTCATGTAAAGTTTCATTTTCTGAAGGCTTTGCTAACTCAGCGGTCACCCTGATTTCTCTGTATTCTCCTTCCTTTAAATCATTTAAAATAATTGTTCGTTGCGCTTCTGGTACCATTTCCCTTTCTTTGATATTCTGGTTTCTAAAGTAAGCGGAATTTCCTGGATATCTATCCCCATCATATTTCTTATCCCAATCCTGTACTGAACAAAAATACCCCGCTATATGCAAAGAGGCTGGCAAGACCAATCCAGGCAACCTTCAGCTTCTGCATAAGAAGCCCAACTATGATTATAGCTGCTGCCAGTGTGCCAAGAAGAGCATGGGGAGTTGGATATCGAATTGTAATCTTCTCTCCACCAGTTCCCTCAAAGGGATTGTATGCCTTAACTAACGTCGCTGGCATGCCGACGAGTGCCAGAAAAAGCCCATAAAAGGCGACTGCCAGAGCAATTACTAAAGCCACTGCGGTGGCGATCTTCACGATCCTGTTCATATTTACATCTCTTCTTCAGCGTTTCCACAGTTTTTTGCAATTTCCTACATTCTTAGAGGCGTTTCATTAAACCAATAACTATAGTTTTATTTTCCATTATCTTCACCGCAATACAGTAAAATTAACGCTATTGCTTGTGCCATTTTGATTGACCACGAAGACAGGATATGTTTGAGTCCCGGGTTTAAAGAGAATACCTATTGCAGGACACACCGTGACCGGGGTTGTTTGAGGCAGAGGAAATGCACATGCACCTAATAATTCAGGTATTACGAATTCAATAGTCCTGCCGTCACGGGAGACAAGGTTGTTAATGTAGCCAACTTTATAGCCCGCAGCAGGGGCATCCTCAGGCGCCAGTCTGAAAGCGATATTATTATCTCTGGCGGTAAAGCCTGTGCCGGTGATGACTACTTTTGTTCCGATAGTCCCGGTATGAGGTTGAATTGCAGTGATAGCTGGAGTTGTGGTCGCATTCGATAGCGTTGTTTGATTAACTGGCGATACAGGTGTTGTAGGAACTGCACCCGTGCCATTAGCTCGCACTTCCACCAGGAAGCCGTAGCTTGCAGAACCTTTGTCTAACCATGCCTCAATATTCAGAACGTAAAGCCCGGGCTCAAGTGAGAGCCCTATATCTTGCTCACGTTCAAGAGGTAGAGTTAAGCGCTTTCCTTGCAAGTTCCAAGTGCTCCACCAGCGCCAGCCATGCGCACTCAAATTAAGTTCATCTTGCTCTGTAACCTGAATGATGCTTAGCTGCAACTCAGAAGGAGGCTCCTGAAGAGGCAAGCGTAGAGATGCTGTAAAAGGCGAACTTGCAATCAGTGGTTCCTGCGCTGTCGGGATGCCTATCATGTCTACACAGAGAGCTCTCAAAGTTTCTTTCCAGCAATAGCTGCCTATTCCCGAAATCTGGTTTTTCCCATATATACTAAGAATCGCAGGTGGCGGCTCTATGTCTCTCTGGGAAATAAAATATACGCTTATTGCAATTAATATTATAATTGTTAAAATTATAAGTTTGGCTTTCTTGTTCACTTCTATCACGCTGTCCAGAAACTGATTTGATAGAACGAATCATTTATTTTAACAAAACAATCTCCGCTTGTTCCTTTTGAGTGGCATTTCTTCTGGTCATCAATTAAACCTCTAACTGCGTTCCATTCTTCTCTCGGAACCGCACCTGAATATTCTGTCATCCTGCCATTTTCGATATCGTCGATAGCTCTTGAAAAATATGTAAACCTGTTAATTTCCCCGGCATCAACGACTACGAAGAAATCAGGCTCATTAACTTTTTTGATAAAGTACCCTGCATCGTGGCTGGCTCCCAGTGCAAAAACAAACATAAATAATATCCAGATAACCGATACGATTTTGCCAAGTTTTGTAAAAATATTTTTAAAGCTGCTTTTATTTGCATCACTGCTGCCCAGAATGTAATACAATCCGATGCAAATCAGCCCGCTAAGAATTATCGTAGAAGTTAAAAAAGGGAAAAATCCTATTAAAGGAGGTATGACTCCAGTAAATTTATCTCCCAGTGTAGAAAGATAAATCAACGGAATTGAAATAATTATCAGAACCGGAATAAAAAATCCAATCGCTTGACCGAATATTAATCCAGCTGCCCCGTGTAAAAAATATTTCCTAAGGCTTTCCATATTTAACTCCTCCTTACTTTTTTAATTTCTTCCACACAGCCAGAACCAATAGAATCCCGAATAACATCTCAAATCCAGACACCTCTGGGCCGGTTGTATTGCTAACATTTCTCAATATATTTTCTTCCAGTGCTTCGTTTTCTTCCTTTGCACTCTCGTGGAATGTATGCTGCATCGCCAAATTTCCGACATCTGTCCTGTTATTCAGTTCAAGAACCGTATCTTTTGTTAATCCGTTCGCGAAGAAAACTGGCTTCATAAATGTGATGCCCTTTGTCCTGTTAAGTATAAATCTTTCCAGAGATTCAATTTCCTTGTCAACAATCGTGGGCTTAATTCTTACGATAATCCGGGTGTTGTTTCCTATCTTTCGAACAGTGGTAATATTCTCTATATCCCTTCTTTGCCCCAATTCGCGGATAATATCCTCAGGCAAATCTGCACTATAAACTAAAGGCTCCAGAATCACGAAATCATAGGGGCCCTTTGTCTGTATGAAATATTCAATCGTGGTTTCGGGTACATAGTCGTCAGGATTGAAACCCGGCGGATAAACTATGACAGGCCATACTATTATATTGATTTTATCCTCACCTTTCATATTGGATAGTGCGTTATAAAGGTCCCATTCCATCTTGCCGTATTTCTTGAAATATTCTGAAAGCTCCTGCGACTGTTCATTGTTCATGATTGTGCCGTCTCTAACATATAATTCATAAATAATTTTAGATTTTTCATCCTTTATTTCCACTGCCCAAAAGCTGCGCTCTACAAAGCTATCAGTGTTTTTTGTAGCTTTCTGCCCAAAGTAACGATAAGAAAACATGTTTGCCTTCAATATGCTCAGCCGCTCAAGTGGAACACTATAATTTTTCGAAATGTGCTCCAGTAACTGTTTAATCTGGGCGTCGTTAAATGCCATCCGGAGAAGCTCTTCGTCAGTCAAGGTTTTGGAGTAGTCTTCAGTTGATATGTACTGGGGGTTCGGTACTTTACGAATTTTAGAATCAAATAATGATTCGATCCTTGATCCATTGATTGTAATCTGAATCCTCTCAGCCGGGATATTTTTGCCTGAAGGATAAATATTGTCAGAACACGCATTGCTTAAGCCATCATAATTTGAAGGGCGGCCGATTTCACTGCCGTTAGAACTTTCAGTGTTGTTAATCAGGGTGTTATCGCCGGAAGCGCCCAGATAGATTCCGCCGTAGCTGTTATACAATGCATTGTTATTGGTTATAACATTGTTATGAGAATCTCCCAGGATAATCCCATAGAGGTTTGAATTTGCGGTGTTATTACTAAGAGTGTTTTTGACTGAAGAATCGAGCTGAATACCGTTTTCTTTGTTTGAATCGGCTTTGTTGTTTATCAGGGTGTTTTCTCCGGAAGATTCCAGGTAGATTCCATTCCTGCAATTTGAGTCCGCAATGCTGTCGGCTAAAGTGTTGTAGCCAGAGGTAGTGATGAAAAACCCATTCTTATCGTTCAGATTTCCGGTATTGCCAGCAAGGGTGTTATAACTGGAAGAATAAAGAGAAACTCCAATGATATTAGAGTTTGCAGTATTATTAGCTAAGGTTATGTTGCCTGAAGAGAGAAGGTATACCCCAATATTGTTAGAGTATGCAAGGTTGCCGGTAATAACTCCACCTGCTGCACCCTCGTATAAGATACCACTGTCCCAGTCTGTTACTTTAAGATTTTTTACAGTTACATTTATGAGTGTCTCAGCAGGATTATTTACATAAATTCCATAACTTGGAACTGCTGAGGTAAATGTATCTACACCATCAATTGTATGGTTTCTACCATCAAAAACAACGTTATCCGAGGTGATTTTAATACAGGTACCTGCTGTGCTATTTATAATATTTTGAGCGAGAATGTATTCGCCAGGCGAAGAAATCGTTGTACAGGAATTAATTTGTGTTGCTGAACCAGCACTACCTATTTGCAGTGCTATTGCCAGAACTGCTAGTCCTACCGCTTTATTTAGATCATACTTTCCATAAATCTTAGTAGCCATTTATTATCTCATTCTCCAGGTTGCAACCTTCAACTGTAATCACCCTGACTGATCAGGTAATCGTGTCTCTCCTCTTTGCAAAGCATCATCAAACCGGCTCCTATCAGATTTAGTGATATACAACTCAACACTGTTATTGTATACGTTGATGTCTGATTGTGCGCGTATACCTGAAGCACTGTCTGAGGATGATGCATCTGCCTGATCCCTCTGGAGGTTAGCCAATGACACATTTGCAGTACGCACCTCAACTATATCGGCTAACTCTGAGTACTTCTTCAAGTACGGTTTGATCATCTCCTCACTATCGCGAGTAAACTGCACAATGACGCGAAATTTTGGGGTGTGTTCAATCCAGAGTCCAGCAAAGGTTCCAGTCTCATTCTTGTTCAGTTCGGCACCTAATTTCCCTGCAATATCTTGAAGCTGGAACCGGCGGAGAGCTTCCTCAGTACTGATATTATTATTTGATGCATATCCTTGTGCTTCATACAACAGTGGGTCCTTATCATCCAGCACAGGTTTTCCATCGCTATTCTGCTCTTGAGCATTCACAACCACAACAACTCCCAGCAGTATCAAAACTAATAAAAGGACAACTCGAGAAATATGTTTATACATTTGTTTGACTTTCATCATATTTTTATTCCTCTTACTTTTTTAATCTCCGCCGCACAGCCAGAACTCCTATTCTATAGTCTGGTTTTGGCTGCGCTTATCCCAACAACCATCTCAAATCCAGGCACCTTCGGACTCGCCTGCACCGTGGGTGTGGGAACACATGTTTCGGCTTTAATTATTACAATAACTTCATCTCTGTCTGAAACTGGATGCTTTCCCAGTTCCATAAAAGCCAAATAGCATTTGTACCCCGCTCAGTTATCACGATTATTTCATTTCTTGGCAGGGGATTCTTTAGCCATTCATCCACACTTATAGTTACATCTGTGGACTCAAAGCCTGCGCGCTGTTCCTTTACTGTGCCTATGATAATCCTGTCCGAGTGATTTACCTGATACTGTATTTCAAAAGCCTCGGGTGCCCAGATTGTAGAGACAGCCGCATTTGAAAATAAAGTAAGAGCAAATATCCCAAGAAGAACATATGCGGTGAGTTTATTCATAATTCCCTCTGGTGTTTTTTTGCAACACTACAAATATTTTCTATGACAATTATCTACACATCTAACCCATAAAAGATTTTCTTAAACTACAAAACCAAAATGGTCTGATTAAAAATCGTAAGAAAAGTCTAAAAATCCATACGGTTGAGTAATCCGGTATGGTATCGGAAAAGCCCAAAAACTTGCGAAAGGATATCATGTCAGTGATATGTCTTTCAAGTTCGGATGTTTGGGCGTCCACCTTTCTCTGTTTTATTATCGTACATATCTTCCACTATCGGTCGAAAGGCTTCCCAATTGATCAAGGAGTCAATCTCTGATAACTTATCTCCTAAAATCCTTACTCGCTCATACTCTTCTCTAAATGCAGATATATAAATGATGCCATGATATACTAAATATAGTTATTATGTATTAAATATTCCGGTATGATTGGTTTTTCCGAAATCCTCTTTAAATATTCAAAAAAATTTGTAGCTGCATTTACCATTCTTAAAGCATAATTTTTAAGTGTTAGTTAGTGGTAACTAACAAACATGGGTAAAACTGAACAAAAAATCCTGGAGGCAGCTTTGAGAATGTTTGCCAGAGAAGGATACGATGGGGCAACCACCCGAAGAATCGCAGAAGAGGCAGGTGTAAGTGAAATGACTTTGTTCCGAAAATTCCAGTATTTGATTCGCTCTTCCTTATGGATAAAGAAGTTGATGATCTTCAAAAGGGCCTTCGCAGCTTGAATCAATACATCATGAAAACTGTCAGAGATAATGCCGGTCTGCTATTTATAGCAATAGAAGAAGGGCGAAGAAAGCCTGATATTGCACAGATGTCAATCTCTGTTCCGCAAATGGCTATCGAGCATTTAAGTGAATATTTTGGGATACAGATAAAAAACGGAAGAATGCGCGATATCAATACCCGGGCGGCTGCACTTGCATTCCTTAGCTACCCTTATTATATAAATTTATTGAATGGGGTATACGGTGACAATGCTCTGGGCATCGGTAAAGAGGAATTTGAGGTATTCATTGACATATTTGCAAAAGGTATTGAAATACAGAGAACATGAAAAGAGAGGAGTGATTATGTCTATAGACCCGGTTTGTAAAATGACAATCGAAGAGGCAGGAGCGCAGCACAAGACCACATATCAAGCGAAAATATATTACTTCTGTTCCGCAGCATGCAAGAATGCTTTTGAGACTAACCCGGATAAATATCTGAAGGTGAAACCATGGTGGAAGTTGTGGTAACTCAAAAAAGGTCGTATCCTGATATGATCAAATACCTGATGATTTTTGCCTTGATCTTATTAACCGCATCCTTCGCAGATGCATCCGCAGATAATTTCTTAAAAGAAGAGAAAATATTCAATGAAAGCTACGTTGATACAGGATTTTCAAAAATATACATTGATGGGTTTGGTGTAAATTCCGACGGCTTTAAGCTTATTTTAAGAACTTACGAGAGGCTTCAGGGCAGCCGTTTCAAACCCTTTCTTGCAGATATCGAATATGTTTTAATTACGCGGGAGGAGGTTGTTTACTCAAAAAGGGTCGAACAGATCCAATTGCCCCAGGAAAACGAGGGCATAACCACGCTCAGCCATCATGCGCATATAGCTCTGGAAGAAGGAAGAAATTACACGGGCATAGCGAGGGTTTATTTATATAGAGACGGGATTCCCGAATACTACCTCAGTGCAAGTTCGGTTTTTACTGCAAAAAACGATGCTGAAATAACAGAGGTTTTTGGGGATGGCATAGGCGCAAGTGCAACCCTTAAGAGCAAGTCCATGGTCCCGCTGAATTCAAAAATTATCTTCACGCTCAAACAGGGTGATAAAATTATAGAAACCAGGGATATTGCAGCTCCTTCCATTATGTCCAACGACAAGGAAAAAACCGTCAATATCCTGTGGACTGAAAGTTTAAACGAAGGAACATACAGGGTCTCAGTACTTTTAGAGGGAAAAGAAATAATTGATAACCACGACAAGATGTTCACAGTTGATAAAAGAACAACGGCCACAACTAATTCTACGAACCAGCCTGTGAACAGTGTTCGCAGCGCTCCGGGATTTACTTCGATCATGGCAATCCTGATAATACTTATTCTTTTAATAAAAAGGAGAAGATAGAAAGTGTCATTTGATGATATTCGCCCTGCAATATTTTATTCAAAAAAGGATATCTTTAAAAATAAAAAGGTTTTCATATTTATAACATTATCTATAATTTTTGCAACTGCGAATATCATCTTCATTAATGCATTTATGGACGGGATGATACTGGATTTGGTAGACAATACTGTTGAGTCTTCTTCAGGTCATTTAAATATTTACCCGAAGGATGATGAACGATTTATAGATGGACTGGGGATAAAGGAACAGAAGCTTGAAGCGATAAAAGAAATAGTGGCATATTCTCCCAGAATCTCTGCAAGCGGTGTCTTATCTTATAAGGGGCTATCCGAACCCATCGTAATACTGGCCCTGAATCCTTCAAAAGAAAACAGAGTAACTAAAATACTTGAGAAGCTTGACAGGGGTACTACTTTAAATCCTGATGATAGAAATGCAATCCTGATATCCTACCGCCTTGCAGAAGATCTAAAACTGGATGTGGGAGATGAAGCAAGTCTCGCCTTCGAAAGCGGGGAGGTCAGGGTATACAAAGTAAAAGGAACTATTCGCACTGGTAACCAGGATTTTGATAGTTCTACTATCATCATGCCCCTGAATGAAGCAAATAGACAGCTTGGTATTGATAATAAGGCGTCGGTTATTCTAGTCAGATTCTCGGATAAGGAGCTTGCAGATTCCTACAAGCCAGTATTAATGCAGAATCTCCAGGCAAATAATGTAAAAACATGGAAGGAAGAGATAGAATATATATTTCGTTTTTCTGCAGCATGGAGAAGTTTTTCAAGCATTATATCTGTAGTCGGGTTAATCGCAGCAGCAATTTCGGTAGGAATCATAATATATATAAATGTAATTCATAAAAAGAGACAGATAGGGATAATGAAGGCCCTGGGAGCAAAAGACTCCTTCATTTTTAAGGTATTCATAATGGAAGCTGTGATTTTCGGTCTCATAGGCGTTTCTATCGGAGATGTTCTTGGATTCCTTGCAGTCAAGTACTCGGAAGCACATCCTTTTTATGATGCTGTTATGCAGGCAATGACAAGAGCAAGGTTCAGCAATTATCTCATCTATAATGCTACTATCGTTTCTTTTACAGTAACTGTACTGGCAGGAATATATCCTGCTATCAAAGCAAGCAAGGTGGATATTATTAAGGCTATATGGGGTGAATAATGTCAGCAGTGCTCTTCTATGCAATGAAGGATGTGGGAAAAAACAGGCGGGCATTTATTTTTATTACCATTGCAATTGCCCTGTCAACTGCAAATATCATTATCATAAATGGTTTCATGGACGGTATAACTGATGATTTAATAGAAAGAACACTGGAGAGTTCGTCAGGGCATCTTAATATATATCCAAATGAGCAGGACAGATACATAGAAGGGCTGGGCGTAAAGGAACAAAAACTTGAGAAAATAAAAGAGGTAGTTGCTTATTCCCCAAGAATTACGGCTGGAGGCACCATATCTTATAAAGAAAAATCCAAATCCGTAAAAGTATTAGCTCTTGATCCTTCAAAAGAAAACAAAGTCACGACCATTTTAAGCAAAATTGATTCGGGCGAAACTCTCAAGCTCAGTGACAGGGACAATATTCTGGTTTCATATCGAGTAGCTGAAGATTTAAAAATAAAAAACGGAGATGAAACTACTATAGTATTTGAAAATGGGAACACCAAAATTTTCAAGATCAAGGGAATACTTCGCACAGGCACAACGATGGATACGAATACAGTTGTAATAAATTTCCAGGTAGCTGAGGAGCAGCTTGCCCTGAATAATAAAGCTTCCATAATTATAGTTAAACTCTCTGATATAGCTCTTTCAGAACAATATAAAAATAAGATATCTTTAGAGCTTGGAATGCGGAAAGTCAAAGAGTGGAAACAAGAGGTTGAATCCATCTTGAGTACGGCTGAAACCATGAAACAGATAAGTGGTTTAATAAATGCAGTGGGACTATTTGCATCAGCGGTAGCTGTAGGTGTGATACTGTATATCAACGTCCTGCATAAACGAAGGCAGACGGGTATAATGAAAGCAATCGGAATGAAGGATCTCCAGATACTTTCGATATACGTCATCGAGGCTATAATTATCGGAACAGTGGGTATTATGATGGGTGATACGCTTGGGTATGCAGGTACAAAATACCTTGAAAACCATCCCTTTACTGACCCAATCCTGGGTTCTATGTCTCCGAGATTCTATCCGTATCTTCTCTACGATGCTTCACTGGTCACTATGTTCGCTGTAATCCTGGCTTCGATGTATCCTGCGCTTGTGGCAGGAAGGATGAACATAATAAAGGCGATCTGGGGTAATTAAATGAAAATAATAGAGACAAAGGATCTTAAGAAAATATACAGACTTGGAAAGATTGAAGTAAATGCTCTCAATGGCGTTAATGCCGCAGTAGAGGATGGTGAGTTCATCGCCATCATGGGTCCCTCCGGAAGCGGCAAGTCGACTTTTCTCAACATGGTCGGCATGCTTGATACTCCAACCTCAGGTGAAATACATATAAATAGCAATGAAGTAACAAAAATGGATAGTAGCATGAGGGCTGAATACAGGTTGAAACACATAGGTTTCGTATTCCAGTTCTTCAATCTATTCATGGAATTATCTGCTCTGGAGAACGTAATGTTCCCCATGATGCTCTCACGCCATCCTTTTTACAGAGAAAGGGCGGAAGAACTCCTCGAGCTCGTAGGACTGAAAGCGAGAATAAACCACTTACCGTCAGAGCTTTCAGGAGGAGAGCAGCAGCGTGTGACCATAGCAAGAGCGCTTGCGAACCAGCCAAAACTGTTACTGACAGATGAGCCGACAGCAAACCTTGATACCAGAACGACAAAAGAGATCATGGAATTATTCATCAGGCTGAACAAAGAGCAGCGCCAGACCATAATCATGGTGACTCACAACCCTGAGCTCGGAGCGCAGGCGGACAGGATTATACATTTCAGGGATGGGAAAGTAGTGGAGGACTGAATGGAGGATTCATCCAGAAACCGCACGTGGATCTGTGCTATCGGGCATCTTCTCAATTCTCTTCTTTATCATATACATTTGCACTTTCTTAGCTTTCGCCAGGCTCAAAATATTTTCAAGACCCGCCTTTTCAAGAGGTTCTATCCTGATATATCCTCTATCTGCCGCATCCTGGAAAAGCTCAAGACCAAGCCCTGTTCTGGCAAGTACGGTAGTGTAACCTTCCTTTGATCCCACGCTCCCGAAAGAAAGATCAGATTTCTCAGCAGTCAAATCTGTACAGAACATGCATGAGCTGCTTCGAATTGTATCAAGTTCGCTCAGGGGATAGGTATGCTCAGATTCAGCTATAATTCTGAATTTCCCTTTACGTATCCTCATTTCCTTCACAGAAGAAAGCGGAATTCCCTTCTGTTCGATGAATGTTTTCAAGCCTTCGTAATCAAACGTATCCATGCAAAAAAGACCCATCTTCAATATATTCGCTCTCATGGACAAATGTAACAATCCATACGGGGAATTCTGCATTTTATGTACAGCATCAATATTGCAGGACGGACCCACAAAGCCTATAGAGCGAGAGCCTCTTTTTATTGAACTCATTAATGACTCCATTGTCAGTGAATGCACATATATAGAGCCTGCACAGCGCAGTATGTCCTCTCTTGTCTGTGCTACTATGGAGACCGGTTTCCAGGGTTCTTCCTCACTTTTTACAGTCATAACTGCGCTATCTATCAGTCCATCCTCCAGTGCGTACAGCAGCATTGAAGTCACAACCCCGCCATCTTGCCCTTTCACCTCTGAGAGCAGGGATTTCGCAGTGAAGACATCACGCACTTTCCCGATAAGGCTTGACTCGGTAGTTATGGTGCGGGGGCACTGGTTATAACATACTCCGCATGCAGTGCACCTTCCTTTAAGGGCAGGTTTTCCTGCCATGATGGATAATACTTCACAGCTTGCAGCGCATGCCCCGCAGAGCGTGCAAATACCGGGTTCGATGATTTCGCGCTTAAGTTTGCCAAACGATATCTTTTCCCTGTCCTTTAAGAAGCGCCGCACACGGATTACGCTTTTATCAAGCTCGTCGAATTTATTCTTGCAAGCCTCGGAGCAAAAATAGTAATCTTTGTTTTTGTAAACTGATTTTAACGCGGTTTTCTCATCAACCGCCATTTTGCATATCGGGTCAACAGGCATCAGGATCTATATTATTTGAAACCTTATAATTTTTCCGCAAGCTATACATTTAAGTCTTCGCTTATTACCATACCCAATTTGAATAGCTCTCTACATAGCGTTCTATTTATTATGTTTTTTAAAATTTTCCTAAAACTACGGTTATTAGAATTATAATATTAGGATAACCGAAATATTTAATATCTATTGTTGTATCATAAGATATTAGGTGAACCTAACAAGAGGCAAAATAATGTTTGAAACACTAACTGATATGCAGAACATGCCAGCAAACTGCCCCATGCACGGAAGCGATAGTAAAGCCAATGCCAGAATTCTTGCGATTAAAAGAAGCGATGGAAGTATCGCGGTAGCTTATGATGTCTGTGCCCTGTGCGGCGCTGCAGGATATGTACAGGAGGGTGAGCAGCTAATATGCAAGAGGTGCGGAGCACCTATTAACCCTGATACCATAGGCGATGAGATCGTAATAAGAACGAATGATGTTGGTGAAAAGGCCGACCTGTTCAAATAAAGAGTATATCTATGTTCCCTCGCCTGCTCTTTTCAGCTATTCAACGAAGAAAGCTCAGGATAGCTCTGGCAGTATTGGCTGTAGTAATGGGTGCATCCATAGCCTCAACCCTTCTTACAGTATCATTTGATATCAATGATAAAATGGGAAGGGAGCTAAAAAGCTACGGTGCCAATATTCTTTTATTGCCATCATCAGAGGGCACATTCATAAACGAGAGCGAACTCTATAAAATGAAGACCATCTTCTGGAGGCACAACATAATAGGATATTCTCCCTATCTCAGCGATACGGTGAAGATAAAAGATAAGGAAATTGTATTAAGCGGCACCTATTTCAGTGAGGAAATTAAGATACCGGGAATCAAAAAGACGTGGTTCGGAACCAGAAAAGCGGACGAGAAAGAGGCAACTATCAGGACAGGGATAAAGACAATAGCTTCCTGGTGGAAGGTGAATGGAGAATGGCCTGCACCGGGGGAAGCACTGGTTGGTATCAACGCTGCTGAAAAGTCAGGGCTAAGACAAGGAGATATTTTCAGGGCAGAGTTCAGCAGTAATAATGCAACCTTCAAAGTGTCAGGCATTCTCTCCACAGGCGGGGATGAGGATGGTCAGGTAATAGTACCTCTTAAGGATGCCCAGATGCTTTTCAAGAAGCAAGGTATGGTCGATCGAGTAGTAGTTAGTGCACTAACCAAGCCCGAGCCGCAAGAGAAGATAGACCCATCCAAGCTTTCACCTGAAAAATATGAAATTTGGTACTGCACACCGTATATTTCCTCCATAATGCTCCAGGTTGAAGAGGTAGTACCCAATGCAACTGCCAAGCCAATTCGGCAGGTGGCGGACAACGAAGGAAAGCTGCTTGGCAAATTTGAATGGCTTATGTTTCTAATTACAGGTATAGCTATGACCACAGCCTCGCTGGGGGTCACAGCAACCATGAATACCTCGATTTTTGAGAGGAAAAAAGAAATCGGATTGATGAAAGCGATAGGTGCTGATGAAAATCAAATCGCACATCTATTCATTGCCGAGGCGGTTGTTACGGGTATTATAGGCGGAGCGATTGGAATTCTTATTGGTATTGTACTGGCCAGAATAGTAGGTCTTTGGGTATTTGGCGCTGTCATAAATCCCTCCCTTTTCTCCGTATTGATTTCAGGGATACTATCTTTGGGAGTAGCTCTTCTTGGCAGCATGCTGCCGGTGAAAAAGGCTGTTGAAATAGAACCATCCGTCATACTCAGGGGTGATTAAATTGTTCACCCGTCTTGTAACAAAATCACTCTGGGTAAGAAGAGAACGGTTGTTGATATCTATAATTGCAGTAATGCTTGGCGCTGCCATGGTAACTTCTCTGCTAACCGTTTCTCTGGACATAAGGGAGAGGATGGGACAGGAACTTAGAAGCTATGGAGCCAATATAGTTGTCCTTCCAGGCGAAGGAGAATATATCAACCAGTTCAATACCACGCATAGTTCCATCATTGGTTCAGTCCCTTTTCTTTATTTCAAAGCTGAGGTCAACGCAAAAAAGATTGAATTTGCAGGGACTGATCTTGAAGCAGCCAGAAAAATGAATCCGTGGTGGCATGTTGAAGGCATACTTCCTAAACAGCAAGAGGTACTCCTGGGCATTAATGCTGCAAATAAACTGGGACTTAAAGCAGGCGATACTCTGAGCATAGAGGAGAAATCCTTTAAAGTCTCAGGTATCCTGGATACTGGCACATCTGATGACAAAAGGATTTTCATCCCCATGGCAACTGCGGAGCAGATTTCAGGTGAAAGTGGAGCAACACTGGTACAGGTAAGTGTTCTTGGAGATATCGATGAAGTTATCAAATATCTTGAGAACGAAGGCTATAAAGTAAAGAAGATTCGGCAGGTGGCTGAGAGCGAGAAAGCTCTTCTTGATAAAACCCAGCTCTTAATAGCTCTTGTAACTCTTTTTGTCCTTTCGGCTGCGAGCCTCGGCCTCTTGAGCACAATGATAACAAGCGTGCTTGAACGAAGCCGGGAGATAGGGCTCATGAAAGCACTTGGCTGCGGAAATGGCAGGCTTGCTGCTATATTCCTTGCCGAGGCAGGGGTGATGGGCGCAGCAGGCGGAATCCTTGGATATTTTGCAGGGCTTTCACTGTCTCAAGTCATAGGAACCGAGATATTTGATATGCAGGTGTCGATAAAACCAGAAGTGTTCATTCTCACCATTTTAATCTCAATATTGGTAGCTTGTACCGCAAGCCTTCTGCCTATACAGCGTGCAGTTTCAATCGACCCGGTTATAATACTAAGAGGTGAATAAGATCCCGTATTTAAATACGGGGACTGATATAAATGATTGTTGCAAAAAATCTTGTTAAAAAATACGATACTATATGTGCACTGAAAGATGCCAGTTTCACTATTGAAAAAGGAAAATGGGTTAATATAATGGGTCCTTCGGGGAGCGGAAAAACCACGCTTTTGAACCTGATTGGATGCCTTGATTCCCCAACAAGCGGCTCTTTGCTGGTGAATGGAATTGAGACAACGAAGCTCAGCCAGAAGGAGCGAACACGTTTCCGGCGCGAGAATATTGGCCTCGTTTTCCAGCAGTTCCACATGATTCCTCATCTTACTGCGCTTGAGAACGTAATGATAGCACAGTACTTCCACAGTATTGAGGACGAGAAAGAAGCAATAGAAGCGCTTGTGCGTGTTGGCATTGAGCAGAGGTTGCATCACCTGCCCTCACAGCTTTCTGGCGGAGAACAGCAGCGCGTGTGTATAGCGAGAGCATTGATAAACCAGCCTCAGATAATATTAGCAGATGAACCCACAGGAAATCTTGATAAACAGAATGAGGAAGCTATTCTTGATATATTCAGGGAACTCCACAGCGAAGGAAGAACTATAGTAATAGTAACCCATAACCCGGAGATAGGCGAAATAGGAGACAAAATAATACAAATATCACACGGTGAAGTAAAGTATTAAATTATTACGAAGCCTACGATTAAATTATAAATGACAAAAGCGGCAGGGTCGGAAGAACTGGGTGAGCTTGTGGTAATAAACATCTCAGGAAGAGGGGATCAGGTCGATAAAGCGTTAAAAGAAGATTAGATATGATCATCGAAAGAGCAATAATTTCTGATTCAGAAGCAATACTTTTGCTTCATAGGACTCTGAAAGATATAAATGATGATTTTAAACATCAAATATTTCTCAAAGGAACATTTATTTGTATCAAAGGCAGCATTACAAACCGTAATCTTGTTGTGACAAACTCCTGGTCATTAAATGGGCCATGGAAGCATAAATTATAGCTTCACTTGTTTCCGGCAACCTTTGACATCATCGTTACGCCTGACTATTTCCATCATCCAGCCACAGAACTGCTTTACCCAATTAATCAGCTTTCCGGCATAGCCGCCATCTGCCCAGATCAATTGCAGACGGGGAAATTTCCCTTTAGAGCTTGTTTAAATAAAAGGAAGCCCTATTTTTTGTAAATTTAAACCAAAACTCCCTTGAAGAAATAGAGCGTTATTTTACTTAAACAATGTGGGTAGAATCAGATCGCTATTTCATATTTGCATCTAAAGGGAACATAGCAAGAAGAGTGCGAGCTTTAATAGAGGAAAAGTATGAACGATAAAATCACTTTTACTACTACTCGAAGAAGACTCACTGTGATTCTAATGGGTCTGGTCTCATTATTTTTTGCTTCAGGAGCTATAGCTACAATATTAAAATATTTATGGCCGCAAACTGCAAAAGCTACTCTCAGTGAAGTAAAAATCGCCACTGTTGATGAAGTTCCAACCGGAACTGCAAAAAAATTCATGTTTAACGGCAAAGCGGCAGTTCTTTTAAAAATGCCTGCTGGTTTCAGGGCATTCGGAGCCGTATGTACACATCTTGGGTGCATCGCTTATTGGAAACCCGATGAGAATGATATCTTTTGTCCTTGCCATTTAGGCAGGTTTGATCCCAATACTGGGGCGGTAATCTCAGGACCACCTCCATCCCCTTTGCCTGCTATTGATATTATTGTAAAAGAGGGGGAAGTGTATGCTCTCAAGTGGAAAGACCCGGAATATGTGAGGTCCATCTCATTCTATGCTGGAGCAGCATGAGGCGATCAGCAAAAAAATGAACATATACAGGCGAGAATTTACTGAAATAGGCATTTTATATCCTCCAGGATGCTATACCCAGCTGTTCATATGCACATCCGGCCTAAATTGCGCAGAGAAAGGCATAGAGATAATCACCCGTGGGATCATCGATAATTTTTGTTGTTGGGTTTGGGTAAAGTCTAATTTCTTGTCTGAAGAAAGTTGGGGAAAGTAGCCCGGCAAGGACTATCATACATAGGGTTAATAGTCCGAACGTCTTTTTTAGTAGTATGACAGGTCACGATGTTAATGATATTCATGGATTCAAGATAGGATTCCAGCAAGCTATGAAGCGATTAGAGACAGCGCCTATAAGCGATCACAATAAAGATCTGACTAAAAGGTTTGTAGCCCTCTGCATGAAAGAAAATATCACGCAATGCACTTATACAAATTATTTGAATATTCTGGTTCGGATCGCTAAAAGACTTAATAAAGACCTTGATGCTTTAACTGAAAGTGACTTAGATTTGTTGCTCCTTTCCTTGGAAAGTGAAGGGTACAAGCCAGGGTATATCTATAATTTTAAAAAAACACTCAAAAAATTGTACGATTGGTTGACGGATGGGGAGATGCCAAAGTTTATTCGAGATATGAAACTCAGTGCAATTGAGAACCAGGTCGAACCAAAGGATTTGCTGACTGATTCAGAAGCTGAGAAACTTCTGAATTCATGTAAAAATGCTCGAGATCGTGCACTTATTGCAATTCTTCTCGATAGCGGTCTCAGGGTGGGTGCTGTGGGATCTCTCCTGATCGGGAATATCGAGCTCGGTACAAACTCTGGGATTGTTCGGCCAAACAGAAATAGTAAAAGCAACAAAACCTTCTCCAAACCGGTTCCTATCACCTGGTCATGTGGCTATATTGGACAGTGGTTATCAGTCCATCCCACTCGTGAAGATACAAATAGTCCGTTGTGGATCAATCTGGATTGGCCTTTCGGTCAGGCGATGAGCTATAAAAATATACGAGCAATGATAAAGACAACTGGGGAGCGTGCAGGTATCAAGAAAAAAATTAATCCTCATATATTTAAACATCGTGCAGTTTCTAAATGGATACTTGAAAGATTTTCAGATCAGGAAATAAAACATCGTGCAACATGGTCACTCGACAGCAGAATGATGAAAGTATATGGCCATTTCACATCAGAGGACATTAATTCAAATATCCTGGAACATTACGGAATTAAGCAGTCTCAGATCACAGAAATAAAACTGACGAACTGTCCAAGGTGTAATACAACTCTCCCTCCAGGTTCAAGATTCTGTCCACAATGTTCTCTAGTGTTGGATACTAAAGCAGCGAAAGAAATTCAGAATTACGAAAAACAAATACCTCAACTCATAGAACTGCTGCTTAAGAACGACGAAGCAAAGAAATTGTTAGCAGGGATTACGAAATAATCCCCTTAAGCCTTTTTCGCCTCCAGAAATATTTGCTATCTGTGAGAGTTGTAATCAGTAATTTATTTAAAAAGTATCAGTTTTTACAATATCAACAGCTTTATGCAGGATTTTCTTTAATCCGTAAATCAGTTATTAATTTCATATCACATATACTTCTTCTCGATCTCATATCATAATTCAAAATCATTTTTTGAATTATAAGATAGTTGTTCTGAAGTGAGATGAAATTTTATTTTGTTGTAACCGAAAGTTATAAATTAATTTATACATAATATAACACGCACGTATATGACAAAAACAAAGCTACAAAAAACATCTGATAGGCAATATCCCTATGTTTATTTTGATAAACTCCTGATTGAAATAGGCTTTAGATGGAAGAAGGGAGAGCCGTTAGACATTGATTATGATTTGGAGAACAAGCGCATCGTAGTCACTCAAACAAATAAAAGGAAGGAATCATGATAGCGACAAAATCTGACCTTGAAAAACTCCGTAATGACCCGCTGGTTCAGATGTATGCCAATGCCCCGGATGAGATCTATCAACTTGCAAAGAATACGAATCCGATGCTGAGGAAAGCGATCGAGTGGGCAAAGGCAATAGTGACTTCAAATGATATCCAGTGAGTGGAGTCAAAAATTTTGGGTCGCATATCAAACAGCTATGAGAAACCTTTTGATGAGAACTGAAATAGAAGACATCCTTTTTCAAGATCGGAGTCGATAGTGCCTGAAAAAAAGAAATATCAAGAAAAGAACCTTTTCAAAATTACCAGCAGCACTCCTACTCCTACTAATCTTATTTCAAATCCCTGCAAGTTCAGAGGAAAAACCATAGAGATCCTCAGTATTCTTTCCAATAGCGGTGGAATGACTACAAGGGAAATTTCTGATAGGACAGGAATATCAATCAAGGCTTTAACTGTTATTCTTCCAAGAGGAGAAAAAAATGGTATTCTTGAAAGAAAAGAACGATGGGGCTGGCAGGCCACGCCTTATGGTTTTTTAATATTAAGCATTAATAATAATAATTACAACACGAATACAACACATGTACAACACAAATACAACACGAATACAACACGAACTTTAGACAGTCCCAAAGAATCGCATCAGCTGAACCTATCAATTTTTACATCCCGGTCAGACATCGCCGATCCTGAACGAGTAGTAGTAGAGGTACTGGTGCAACACTATGAGAGGACAGGAGAGAAGTATCGCTATTTTCGTGATTTATATCATTTCTGTGATGAAACTGGGGTAAGTGCAATAGATGCCCCGACAGCCATAGCCCGGTTAAAAGAAGAAGGGTGCATTTACACAAGAAAAGATGAATTCGGGTGGAAGATCGGTCTTAAAGTTGGTTTTGTTGAGAGATTAAAATTCTGTTAGTTATCAGAATAAAAGAAAAAAACCATGTTATCAAAACGTACGTATCATGTTACATAAAAGTATTTATAGATATAAAACATATAATAATAAGTACGTATTATATTACGAAAGATGAGGAAAATGAAAGAACAATTGAAGAATGACTTTGAAGATGTCCTAATAACCGAATTGAACTTACGACACCGGATTTCATGGTTCAGAAAAAACAAATTGAGTGAATATAGAAATATCTCATACAATTCCTTTTATCCATTGGCAGGCTGTGCCGCACATCTTAGAGCGTCCATAACTGGAATAGCACAGCTACAGCAACCCTACAAAAATCTGTCCGGGAGGATTGTGTCAATCTCTCCCTTGCCTCTTGTATTCATGGAGAAAAGACTTGAAGCATTACAGAGTTGTTATTAATTCAAAGGAGAAGGATTCAGGTGTAGTAAAGGCACTTGAAAACCAGGACCTTGAAATCGAGATCGCAACACTTGAATCCGGGGATTATATAGTAAACCGCAGGATTGCTTTCAAGCGCCTGACAGTTAATGATATCCTTAAATCAATTTTCAAGGGCGAGAAACTATTCAGCGCAATGGGGAACATGACAAAGGTCTATGAATGCCGAATCCTGATTATTGAAGGAGAAGACCCCTTCTTTCCAGGTAGACCGGTTAATCTTTCTTTCATTCAGAGCTTCCTTAAGACTATAGCTGTTTCTTTCGGAGTTTCGACACTTTTCACTTTGAACGAAGCGCAGACAGCTGAGGTAATATCCAGCATTGCCAGAGCTGAGCATTTGAACAAACCTGGACCCAGCAGAATTCAGAAGATACAATAAAATGGTGATAGTTTGGGAATAGAACAGCTGAACGAGGCCATTAAACTCACCAGAAAAGGCTGGGTGATCCATCCCCTAACAGGTCCGGGGGATACAGGAAATAGTCCCGGGAAGAGACCTCTACTAAATAGCTGGCAGAAACGCAAGAAGGCTACAACAACCGAGTTAAAAGAATGGTTTGAGAAAACTAATAATAATTTAGGTCTTGTCCTGGGAAAAGAGAGCAGCATATTGGTAATTGATTTTGATAAGCTTGACTGGGTAGATGTCCTTTTCCCTCCAGAGCAGAAGATTCTTGAAAGGACACTAAGGGCAGGAAGAGTTACAGGTAGAGGTCACGCTTATTTCAGGTTTATGGACAAAGTGGGCGCTCAGAAGCTCCGGGAGTTCGGGATTGAAATACTTACTTCCGGCAATCAGGTGGTTGTACCTCCATCAATACACAGGGAAGGTCAGCAATATAAATGGATTTTACCGGAAGGGGCAGACCTTGAAACCTTCGAGTTTCCGGAATTACCGGAAGCGGTCATTGAGAGATTCGCCATGTTGAAGTCGCTTGAAGCCAAAATGAGGGGCTGTCGTACATGCTTCAAGTGGGTCATAAATCAATCAAGGGATACGATGCACGGCAAAGAGGGGCGAAGGCTGATGCTTGCAACTGCAACTGAGCTGAAAGCCCAGCAAGTGACTCTTGAAGAGTTCAGGTTGTACGCAAAGAAAGTTTATAGGGAAGACTACGATTCAAAGCGAACTGCTGATGAGTGGAGGAATGTTGATGAAAGGAAAACGTGGAGATGCGATACGATCAAGGAAAACTTCTCTGAAGTATTGGAGATGTGCAAGACCTGTCATAAAAATATCCCGAATGAGGACAATATAGATATCGAGAAGATGAAAAATGCGATAGATATATTGACCTCGGGTGATTCACTCGGCTGTATACTCAATATCCGGAACAAATTCCATTCATTAGATAGGCCATCTGGTTATATTTTGTTATGCTGTCCAGTATGCAAAAGTATAGTTGTAAGCGATCATCTGGTTATAAATATTAACGAAGAGGAACTCAATTCAAATATTAAAAAAGAGGAGTGAACAGTAAATGAAATTTGAAAAGGCCGTAGAAATTTTTAAATATCCTTATGATATCATCTGTTAAAACTAAAAGATAACATTCAGAGTTAACAAGGGATTTTAATCATGACAAAAAAAAGAGATATCTCAAAACAGTTTTCAGATGATAAGTTGAATAAACTTCTCTCGAAAGAAGATGATAAACTAAAAAAGATAATAATTTTTATGAAGAGTACCATTAAAGAAACAAATCTACCATGGGTATCCTGGAAATTGCTTGAAGATAATGCAGGCAAAATAATTGGAAATTCAAGGCGTCCTGGATCTGATCTGTGGGCGATTATGAAACCTCACACTTATTCAATAGGAGAAAAAGACACAGACGTAGTAAATCCAGAATTTTACGAATACAAAATTGGTAACGCATGGGTTTACATTCCTGTTGAAATGATCTCACTTTATTGCGGGAAAGAGGAATGACTTCTATTTTGATATGTGAAGTTAATCTTGATTTTTGATTTTGATTTTTGTTAATTGAATTATTTATATTATCCTCAAATCTAAGTGATAGCTTTAATTATAATTAATAATATTTATATTATCGAAAATATTATATGTCCTTGAGGACATATTGTCGTTTTGTCAGCATGAAAAGGAGGTTTTCAAAAATATGATCAAAAAAGAATACACAAATAGCGAAATGAGACCAGGGAATAATTTTGTTTCTGGAAAAATCCCGGAAATATTTGAGTTAAAATCCGGAGCCTGAATGGAAGGACAATATTCTGGTATTCGTATCTTACTATGTCAAGCCGTAATAAAGGATTTGGATTACCTCATAGAGCACAAGATATTTACAGATGATATACAGGCTATCCAGTCAGCGATAACAAAGATCGCCACGGAGGAGAGAACAAAGGAGTTGAAGAAGCTTCGAGAACGTAGTAAATGGCGGGAAGAAAATGCTTGATTTTCGAAGCATTTTTTATTTTTTTATCTGGGGCGGTAATGATGAGGTTCGCCATTTGAGCTATGCAATTATTATCCCACTTTTCAGACTTATATCCTGAGATTCAGGGTTTTGTGGGCTACAGATTTTCAATTCTTAGAAAAAACACATACGTTATCGCTGAATATAAAATTTTGGCAACAGATTCAGTTAGTCTATATATGGGCTATATGCATTTTTGCAAAATCAAGTACAATCGGCTAATTTTTGCAAAATGTAGCCTACACAACCCTGAAAGTCAGGTTATATAGCTGTAAGGACAGGGAAGCGAAAGTTTCTTTTTTAAAGATAAGAGAAACCGCTCATCTAAAGTAAATCGTTGCTACATAAGTTATTAGAACCAGATTCAATAAATATATAACATATATGATTAAAGGGGAGTTATCAATTTCAGATTTTATGCCTTCTGAAGAGAAATGTTTTGAACATCTTCAGCGAACTCGATGGTATAATGGTGTGGTTTGCCCGAAATGTGGTTCCAAAGAAATGAAGAAGAATGGGACTGAAAACGGTAGTCAGAGGTACTACTGTTATGGGCATGATGGTACTTTCAGCGATACTACGGGTACAATATTCTATAGATCGAAGATACCTCTCAATTATTGGTACTACTTCATTTTCTACTATCTGCAAAACCATTCTGCCAATCAGCTTAGCCAGGTGTTAGGAATAAGTTATCCAACAGCTCTGGGCATGGTGAGAAAAATACAAAAATGCTTAAAAGGGACTTGTGATGGCATCAAACTCAGTGAGATTATAGAATTCGATGAACTCTACCTTAGCGTGGATGAAAAAGGGAACAGTGAATTAAGGTTAACTCGCCCACCAAGGAAAAGAGGATTAAAATTACGTGGAAGAGGAACGATGGACAAGGATAAACCGCCCGTTATAGGTGGTTGTGATAGAAAGGGTAATATTCGACTTGCAGTTCTGGATCATGTCGATTCTGATTCTGTTTTTACATTTTTACTTACAGTAGTTGCTATCCTCTCAAATATGCTGAAAATTTTTACTGATGATTTCACAGCATATATGTTTCTGAGAAAAACCTGGGTAAAGTACGAATCAGTAAACCATAGTGCTGGAGAATATGCACGTGGAGAGGTGCATAATAATACGATGGAAGGCTACTGGTCTGTCTATCGCCCCTGGATGAATACCTATAGAGGAGTTTCGAAAAAATACCTTCCTGAGTATACCTCTTTTTTTGAGTTTGTAGAAAATAATAAGCGGGATGGCTGGCTCAATTTACTGGATAAAATAAATTTTTTAGTCTGGATCAGTTTGCAATATAGAATCAAGCAAGGACATATACAACCTCATACAGATTTATATAATTTTAACACTATGAATCACGATAATCATACAGCAACGTTTTCATTTACATGCAGTACTTCCGCAAGTAACCCTTCAGTTTAAATATGGTATCCAACAGAACATTGTCTCACTAATTTGAGGGGCACATGTGCATGCTAAAGCTGTTTGCACCCTAAAATAAATGATGCATATATCAATTAGATGGCGTATTTAAAGTTATTATTGTAAAATTTGTTACTTGTTCATATTTTCTGGAAAATATGGCTTGGTTCAGAGATAATCTGGCCTATATTTTAGGGAATTTTCATAAAAAATCGATAGCTGACGCTATTCTGGTTTTCAGCCGGGTCTGCAATTGCTTCTTTATTAACATTGTTAAGATACAAACCAATATGGAGTTTCATAATTCGTGTTGTTATCTTTTGGGTTCCCAGTTCAATTCCATGTTCACGGCAGTATAACAGATTGCATAGCAGCCAAAAGTTATACAAGATTACTGAAATCATGAAGTATAGCATCCGTACGATATAGCATTCTGTCGTAGTAATTGCCAGAAAATCTTTTTTTACACGGTATCCAGTTTCTATTCCCCACCTTTTTCTATACATTTCTGCAATGGATTTTATATCCTCTTTATATACAATTTGAAAGTTTGTTGCAAATGTATAATATTCCTTATCTTTTTCATCATATTTTGCCATTAGATTGAACATAGTGTCCTTCTTTCCTGATCGCATGGTATATTTTAGAAAAAAGCTCGTTTTATCGGGTTATTCTTTAAAACCTGCTTTATCTTATCGTTTTTAATGGCAGGCATAATGTACTTGAGTTTCAAGTTCTCAAGAGCTTTTATAACATCTACTGAGAAGAAACCACGATCAAGCAGTACATACTTTACATGTACATATTTCATGGCATGTCGTAGTAAATCACTCACTATGGTTGCATTATCATTTGAAAGCGGTGTTAGAGGTATTGCTTTCAATGTGAACCTGTGGTTTTTCTCTACTATGTCAATGGTTGCATATTTATAGCAATAAGAAGTCCCATTTTTATGTTTACAGCCCATTATGAAAGGATTATTCACTTCCCCATAATAAGGAATCTCATGAATATCTATGGCTATTGCAGCGTATTTTCCAAAAAGTCTTCTTTTTTCTGCCATCTGGTGAGATGAATTAATGGCTTTCTCCAATTGATATTCGATCTCTTTTAGGTTTTGTCTCTCAATGTGGTACAGAACAGTATCTGCTGAGGGAATACTCTTTTTATTCTTAATATTTTCCAACTCAATAACAGTACTCTCAACAGAAGTAGTATTTATCGATGCTGTCAGGATTAGATTGAAAATATCTTCCTGGTGATATCTTGAGTTGGTTCTAATTTTAAGGTCTATTTGTCTATTCAGAGTTTTAAGCGTATCTTTAAGTAAATGGGTGACTAAATAATTCAAATGTCTGTCCTTTCTGGTTTTTTGGGTGATTACAAAATATTCCAGTAAGGACGGACATATAATAACTTTTTACCTGCGGATGTACTGTACATGAGCGAAAGGTATATCGGTACAACCTGTATAAAGGTCTACATAACCCTGAAAGTCAGGTGATAATGGCTAGTTTACGGAACGGGATCTGAGTCCCAAAAAATACACAGCCTTCACCGCCCATATCAATATATATAAATCAGAACGAACAAAAAAAGTTTTTCATGCTTCATGCATGAGTCGAAGACTCATGAGCGTTTACGGACAAATCTCGGCGATACCCTTAATAGGGTAGAGTCCAGCGCTCTACCCCCCAGTAATGCTTACTTATGTTATGGGCATTCGGACTTGATTGGCACACACAGATCACACCCCTCATCTGGATTGGGTTCGCAGCATTTTTGATCAGTCCTGCATGATTTAGGAGTGGGTTTTTTTAGGAGTAGGTTCTTTAGGAGTAGGTTCTTCAGGAGTAGGTTCTTCAGGAGTAGGTTCTTTAGGAGTATCCCACCATAGTATATATGCCGCCTTGAATTGTCCTGCCTGACCATGGAAGCTTAGTTTGCCACTACTGAATACTTTCACATGAACATCAAGGTGAGCGTCATCCGGATTATCTACAAGATTAACACTATGCTCCTCTACATGATCCCTCGTAGTAAAGCGGCCATCAATGAGTTCTTCATATCTTAGTTTAGCCCCCGGTGGTCTGGTTGTAGCTGGGTAAATAGTGGCATTCGTTTAATCTTATACGATAGCTTTTTGATCTATTAAAAACAATTAGCAATAGGGAGTTCTGTTATTAATTAAGCGCTTCCTTAAAAGGGGTGAGTAAATGGCAAAATATCAATGCAGTATCTGCAACTATATCTACAATACAGATAAAGGGGAGCCTCCAGAGATCAAGCCCGGAACTGCTTTTGAAGATATACCGGCTGATTGGATATGTCCTTCGTGCAGGGTTTGTGGAAAAGATATGTTTAAAAAAATATAGATATAGGACAGATTTATTGGTTGAATTGGTTGAATATCATTGAAAGCTTAATCTTAAGTTTGCTAATCGTAAACTTTTTTACAGCTCCAGTGCATCCCTACAGTCTTAAAAGCTTCTTCTAGCTCGGGGAAATTTGGTATAGAAGCCTCTCTCAGGACAAGTACACCACTCTTCATACTACTACCTCCAAGTAAGCACCCGACTATCATTTTTTGTGTATGGTTTGAAAATCTTACAACCTCTTTAGCGAGATGCCTTGGATCTAAAACAGCCGAAGGCACTGCAACGACGAATGCGACATCCCACATATCCTGGTTGCGAATCATCAAGTCAAAAACACGTGCATATCTGTCTGCCCGGGCATCTCCAACAAGATCCATTGGATTCCCATGACTCCATTCCGGTGTCAGAAAGGAGCTGAGCTCTTCAACCAGTTTTTTAGGAAGGTCTATAACTTCAATGCCGTACCTCTCGGCGTAATCTGAAGCGAGAACTGAAAAGCCTCCAGCATTAGTTATAATAATTGCTCTATTTCCCTTAAGATGACCTTCCGAAGCCAACAGTTCACCTACCCGGAAAGCCTCTTCCAGGGAATTTGCAGTAATGACTTTTGCCTGCTTGAATGCAGCCATATACACCTCATAGCTCCCGGCAAGTGCACCAGTATGGGATGATGCTGCCTGTTGACCTATCTTTGATGCCCCGGATTTTAATGCTATAACAGGTTTTTTCTCAGCAACCTCACCGATAACCTTCATAAACGCCCTGCCGTTTTTTATTTCCTCGATATAAAGAATTATACTTTTAGTATTCACATCATCTGACACAAATTTCAGGAAATCATCAAAACCCATATCTACCTGATTGCCCACACTTATGATTACAGAAAAACCAAAATCTTCCTGCAGGCTCCAGTCCACTACTGTGGTGATAGTAGCCCCGCTCTGCGAAATGAACGCTATGTGGCCGGGTTTTGGAGATACCGGATCAAATGTGGCGTTAATCTTTTTATGCGGCAGAATGATTCCGAGACAGTTCGGACCTATCATCCGGATACCGTATCTTTGTGCAATCTGTAAAACCTTATTTTCAAGAATTCTTCCCTCTTCCCCTGTTTCTTTAAAACCCGCGGATATAACAACAGCCAATTTGACGCCCTTTTTACCGGCTTCATCCATAACTTCAGGAACGATTGATGCCGGAATAGTTATAACCGCAAGGTCAACTCCGCCAGGAATGGATGCCAGGGATGGATAAGCTTCGCGCCCGAGTATCTCTTTTCTTTTTGGGTTTACAGCATATAATTCACCGGGAAAATCCAGTAGATTTCTAAAAACTGCATAGCCGACTTTATTAGGGTCGGATGAGGCACCAATAACGGCAATAGATCTGGGGTAAAAAATCCCGGAAGAGATTTCCTTTTCTACCTTTTCCCAGGGCAGAATCACTTCATTGCTTTCATAAATTCTTGCATCAACAGCGCATGCCCCTTTTTCATACAGCATCAGTGGATTGATGTCAAATTCAATCAATTTATTGCTTTCGTAAAACAGTTTAGAAACTTTATCAATAGTTTCAGCCAGCACCTTTTCGTCTCGAGGCGGTTCACCTCTATAACCCTTTATTAAAACGTATCCCTTTATCTCCTGTATCATTTTTTCTATCTCATCCATCTCAATCGGAAGCACCCTCAATGAAACATCCTTCAAAACTTCGACCAGTTTTCCGCCAAGCCCAAAAGTAATGACCTTTCCGAAAGAAGGGTCTGTTTTTCCTCCTATTATCAGTTCCAGTCCAGAAGGCATCTCCTTTTCAATAATTATACCGCTTATATCAGTGTCGGGAGCTTTTTTTCTCACACTCTGTATTATGGTTTCAAATGCGTTTTCCACTTCCTCCTTATTTTTTATTCCGGTTATAACCCCGCCTATATCGCTTTTATGAACTACCTGCGGAGAGACTATTTTTGCCACAACAGGATAGCCGATCTTCTCTGCAATCCTTATAGCCTCATCAGCATTATTTACAATTTTATACTCAGGAACAGGAATTCCATATCTCGTTAGCAGGTCGTATCCTTCAGCCTCGCTTAACATCCTTCTTGACATAACTTACCCGGCTGAATGCACCTTTATCCATTCAATAATCTTCGGCCAGTTATCCCTGAGAGGTATTGAGCCCATAAACAGTCCGATGTGACCACCATTGGCTATATCCTTTACAATCTCGCTCTTATCGGTTCCAAGCCGCTCCTCAGCATTGAATACCTGTTCTTTAGGGGTTATATCATCCTTCTCCCCGGCTAACAGGTATACGGGGCACTTTATATTGCCCAGATCCAGTTTCTTTCCGAGCCCGACAAATTCTCCTTTAAAAAACCTGTTTTCCTTGAAGAGTTCTTTTACAACCTGAAGGTACCATTTTCCTGGAAGGTCAATTGTATATTCATACCACCTTTCAAAGAGTTCAAACCTCTTAACATATTCCGGGTTATTGATGCGCTTGTAGAGCGCCACATACTTGCCGAAGTATTGCTCATCAGAGTGAAGGCTTTTAAAGCCACCAAGCATGAAATCGCCTTTCAGAATACCTCCTCCAATCGATACAAGTCCCTCAAAGAATTCCAGAGGTAACTTGTGCGCATATTTCATAATAGTACCATCCCCGACATCAGTGTCTATAGGAGTTCCTCCGAGAACGAGGGTATTTACCTTATCCGGAAACCTTGCAGCATACATGGCTCCCAGCCAGCCGCCTTGACACATCCCGGCGAGATTGACCCGTCCGCCCAATTCGTCTACGCATATATCCAGTTCGCTCAGATAGGTATCTATGTTGCAGTATTTCATCTCCTGGGTTGCGCTCTTCCAGTCTATCGAACTTACCTTTTCGATCCTATTCTCCAGGAGCACCTCAATAAGGCTCTGTTTAGCGTTAAAATCGACTATTGTTGAGGTATGACCTGCATAGGGAGGTATGATTAACGTATAGATTCCTTCCTCTCTCCGGGAAAAATCCCTCAGTTTCAACGTATGCAAGTCCATTATGACATGGTTTTTTGTTGCCCACATCGGCTCAGGCTTTTCAACCTGCGTTTCCTCATACACTTTTAAAAACTCAATGTAATCCCTGAAAGTTTCCATATTTTCCTTTACTGCTTCCGCATTTTCCTTCATATAATCATTAATGAATGCAAAAGGCCACAGTAGAGGATTCGTACCATCGGATTTAAACGGATCCTTGGCTTTTTTCTCGTAACTTTCCTTAACCATATCAACTCGCTCCATATTTCATTGTAGAAACGAGAGCTGTATATCCCGGTGCTAATTCATCTAATCTTGCTGCCACTCCAATCACCTCTAGATTCTATATTACTATATCTATGAGAAACCATTAATATCTTACTATCTCCGGCTCCTCGCAGAAAGAACACAAGATAAAACCAGGGGAAAGTATATGTGGAGAGGGGTTCTATATATATATAGTAATGTAGATATTTTCTGCAAGGGGATCACAATGGAGGATCAGTTAGAAACACTGAGGTTTGAGATTCGCGATTACATACGCCCGGAATGTTCCTGTAAAGTAGAAGACATGGTAAATTCAATTGAGCATGTCGTTAATTCTACATTCGACCCTGTGAACAACTTACTGACTGTTAGAGTCCATAAGGGCATGGTCAGTGCAGGGGATATAATCGAAGAGTTAAAGAAATGCGGAATACGCTGTGAGGAAGAAAAAACGGTCTATGGCAAAGCCCACATGGAGCATGAAGCAGCGAAAATGAAGAAACCTGCACCGCATGACCACCATGCAATGATGGAGGCTGAGATGAAGAGGCATTTTATTGTTGCTGCAATCTTCACGATTCCTGTTCTGATACTCTCGCCGTCGATACAGTCATGGGCCGGCTATACCCTGCCGCCATCTCCAATCTGGAGATACCTGCTTGTTCTTACAGCTTCTGTTGTGATTTTGTATGGAGGTTTCATTTTCTACAGAGGCTCAGTTAAAGCTTTTAAGCTGCATACTCTTGATATGAATGTTCTCGTGAGCATTGCTCTTCTGTCAGGGTATTTATATAGTTTAGGCTCTACTTTCATTTTCACAGCGCCGGACTTTTACTGGGAGATTAGCACCTTGGCAACATTTATTCTTTTTGGTCACTGGATGGAAATGAAAGCAGAGAGAAGCGCATCTGGAGCATTGAAAGAGCTTGTGAAACTGATTCCGCCTACAGCTAATCTAATAAGGAACGGTGAGATAGTCGAGATTCCTACTTCTGAGCTTAAAGTTGGAGACATCGTTCTTATCAGACCCGGGGAAAAAGTTCCAGTAGATGGAGCGGTGGTAGAGGGCGAAACTTCAATCAATGAATCCATGGTTACGGGAGAGTCAAAGCCTGTAGAAAAGAGGAAAGAAAGCGAAGTTATTGGCGGAACGATAAATATTGAAGGTGCAATCCAGGTCCGGGTGACAAAAACAGGGGAAGATACAGCTATCGCTCAAATTATAAACCTTGTTGAACAAGCCATGACTTCTAAGCCCCGGGTTCAGAAGCTTGCAGATAGAGCAGCCAGTTACCTGACTATTATAGCAGTCTTTGTAGGCGGAGGTACATTCATTTTCTGGTTTGGGGTCGGGGCAGGTAGTCTTTTTGCTCTAACCCTTGCTATCACGGTCATAGTTATTGCCTGCCCTCATGCTCTGGGTTTAGCAATTCCAGCCGTAACATCGATATCCACAACCATGGCTGCCAATAGAGGGATGCTCATAAAGAACGCAGAAGCGCTTGAAATCGCGAAGAATATCGACATTGTAGTGTTCGATAAAACAGGAACCTTAACAAAAGGGGAGTTCGGAGTTACAGATATCATTAAGCTGGGGAACTGGAGAGATAAAGAGATTCTGGAAAATGCCGTTGCCGTAGAGGTTAATTCGGAGCACGTTATAGCAAAAGGAATAGTTAAAAAAGCACAGGAAGATGGCTTTCAAAGCATAAAAGCTGAAAAGTTTACAGCTATTCCGGGAAAAGGCGCCAGGGCTATTATCGGTAACAGCGAGGTTTATATAGGAAATGCAAACCTGGTGAAGGACTTAGGGATAAATCCTGAAGAATATCAGGATGTGGTCTCAAAACTTTCGTCTCAGGGTAAGACAGTTGTTTACGTTTCAGCAGATAAAAAAATCCAGGGCTTAATCGCCATGGCGGATTTGATAAGAGAGGAGTCTAGAGAGGCTGTTCGGGCCCTGAAAGAGATGGGCTTGGAAGTAGCCATGCTCACCGGGGATAACAGGCAGACAGCATCCTACGTGGCTAATGAGCTTGGATTGACCACGTTCTTTGCCGAGGTCCTTCCAGAGCAGAAAGCAAGTACAATAAAAGGATTGCAGGACCAGGGAAAGAGAACTGCGATGGTTGGAGACGGCATAAATGATGCACCTGCGCTCGTTCAGGCAAATGTTGGAATAGCGATCGGCGCTGGCACGGATGTTGCAGTGGAATCGGCGGATGTTGTTTTAATCAGAAACGACCCCAGGGATGTTTCCAAGCTCATCAGGCTCAGTAATAAGACCATGCGTAAAATGAATGAAAATCTGGTCTGGGCAACAGGCTACAATGTTGTGGCAATCCCAATAGCTGCTGGCATACTTGTTCCCTTCGGAATAGTTTTGAGACCCGAGTTTGCCGCCATAACAATGTCTGCAAGCTCCATAAGCGTGGTTATCAACGCTCTTCTAATGAAGAGAGCGAAAATATAGAAATCTATCATTGCATCATTTCTATATTGCGACAAATACATGTAATAGGGTGTTGTTACACAAACAGGGAAAATGTGCCATCAAGAAGGAATCAATTTTCTGGTAATAATGTAATTTATAACGGTGAGTCGATGGACATTTAAAAGCTTATCAATGGTTGTCTGAGGGGAGGTCTTTTTACAAATACTTACGAATCAAGTCCTCTTCCCCTGCCAGTTTTGTGTTTGTTGACAAAGATGATTTTAAAAGTATGTTTGCTTCGTTCTTTTCAACTCTGGTGATGCCTCCTTCTATAACCCTGGCTTTTCTCTTAAGATAATTTGACTTCTCCACCGTCTGGCTTAAATCATCAATAGGAAGCTCGATTTTCCCAACATTATACAGAATCAGATAACCAATATCAGTACTTCACTAAAAAATCTTGCCAAATCTCTCATCTCAAACACTCCACAGTAATTCTCATTTTTAACTCCCTTCTGACCCATTCTTCAATAAGTAATATTCTTTTCACCGATACCATAAAATTTTCTCACAATTATATTGTATATATCTGATAAAAACAAAGAGAGGATTAATAATATCTCAAAAAGCCCTGATTATGTTTAGCCGTTTCTCTCCCTCCACCATCCCACAAGCGGCGGCACCCAGCAGAGATTTACAGCGATAGTTTCAAGTGCCGTATATATCTGGGTTGTTGGACTGAAACCCAGCAAGCGGGCTGCAAGCAATCCTATAGGAGCAATAAGAATGACAAGCAGGCTTGCCAGCATCACAGGATGGCAAATATAATGTTTGATGGCTTTTAACCATGATTCTTCTTTTTTCCTGAGGAAAACCAAGCCTGAGATGTTTGCTCCTATCTGATCGCTCAGAGCGTAAAAATAAGGGATGTAAAAAGTCTCGACTCCATACATATTCATACCGAGGAGACGGCTTACAAGATCAATGAACCAAGGTATAGGTATGAGCAGGAATTTTCCTCATCCATAGGCTTCAGACATTGAGCTCTCAGCCTTGTGCAGGCGCTGCCTGATGGAATATGCTCCTTCAAAGATTCTCTCGCCCTCTCCATAGAAGGTACGAACGAGCCATTGTCCCACACCGCTTCTCTGAAAGCCGTAAGAATCCAGAACAGCGCCAAGGATAAGACCTCCGGCAAACCCTACAGCAGTAAATTTGATAAGCCCTCCGAATCCTTCTTTTTCAGGCCCTTCTGTCGTGTTTTTTTCTGCCATACTATAATGCTACGATGCTATTCCTCATAACGCGTACATTCAAAGATTTCCTTGTAGACCTCGGAAAGCACTATATCGCTGACCTCAAGCAGTTCCTTAACTTTCGCATTCCTGATACTATAGTGAATATTTATGGATGTATAGATAAATAATGAATGATTATATTCCTGAATTGCAGGCAATTTCCTTTTAACTAAAACTTCCTATGTCTCTTTCAGTTCTTCTTACCAAAGTATTTTTTTCTGGATTAAACATAAGAAGAGTGGCATTTGCATGTTCCTTTGAAAACTTTTGATAACTTCTTAGAAGCAGGGATAGCCTGGTTTACAAAATAAAAATCAAACTCAATATAATTTTTATGAATTTAAACCAAAACCAGCTTAATAAAAGAAGAACCTTTAGATTCTAAAAAAGAAAGAAGTGAAAATCGAAATAATTCATCAGTACAATTTAATTAAAATAACGAGGAAAAAATGGGACTTATAGACAGGATGAGCACAGTCATCAAAGCAAAAGTGAATAAGATTCTAAATAAATTCGAAGATCCGAGAGAGACTCTCGATTACTCTTATGAGAAGCAGCTTGAACTCTTACAAAATGTCAAGCGCGGCGTAGCTGAGGTAACAACTGCCAAGAAGCGGCTTGAATTGCAAAAGATGAAACTCGAGCAGAATATAACAAAATTAGACGAACAGGCGCGAGGTGCCCTGAAAGCTGGACGGGAAGACCTCGCAAGGATTGCGCTTGAGCGAAAGGGCACATCACAGACTGAAATAGAGAGCCTTACGAAGCAGATAGCAGATATTTATAAAGAGCAGGAAAAACTCATGGCAACGGAAAAGCGCCTGTCAGTTAAGGTAGAGTCCTTCCGCTCAACAAAGGAAACCATCAAAGCCCAGTACAGCGCGGCTGAAGCGCAGGTCAAGATTACAGAATCTGTTAGCGGTATCAGCGAAGAGATGAGCGATGTGGGGCTTGCAGTCCAGCGCGCACAGGATAAAACAGAGGATATGAAGGCGCGTGCATCTGCGCTTGATGAACTTGTAGATTCAGGCACTCTTGAAGATGTGACCGGGGGAACGAAGGATGACATTGAACGGGAACTTTCTAAGATAAAGTCAAAGGGTGAAGTGGATGAGCAGCTTGAATCGTTGAAGAAGGAGATGGGAAAATGATAGTGCGGTTAATGGGAGAAGGACAGTACGAGCTTGATGAAAAACATGTGGATGAGCTCAATAAAATCGACAACAACATAGTGAGAATTATTAGCAGAGGAGACGAAAAAGCTATCAGAATAATCTTCAAGTCAGAATTCAAGAAGCTCAATGACCATGTACGAAAAAATGGGAAAAAGATCCCGGATGATATCATAAAACCTAGCGACTTAATCATACCGCCTGCTGACATTTCGCTTAAGGAGGTAAGAAAGATTTTCAAAGGAGATGGACTGATAAAAGATTGAGTACAATGAAGCCAGTTTTCAATGAAGTGATTGGTGCTAAAACAGGTGATTAAGATGAAAAAGTGGTACCGTGATTATGGACTTCAGGCACGCATGGTCCTAACTATGCTCTTGCTTGCTGGGCTGTATCTTATCTTCCTTGTTGTTCTATCAGAGTACGGAGGGATAGGGACATACGGTTTGATGGTGTTTGCAGGTTTTTTCCTGCTCATTCAGTTTTTCTTTTCAGATAAGTTTGCCCTCTGGAGCATGGGCGGGCGTATTGTCAGCGAGCAGGAGGAACCGCGTCTTCATGAAACAGTATCAAGACTCTGCGCAATAGCCGATCTACCTAAGCCGAAAATCGCTATTGTGGATAGCAATATCCCTAACGCCTTTGCAACAGGAAGGAGCAAAGACAGCGCAGTTGTAGCAGTTACGACTTCTTTGAAACAGAAATTAAGCCAGCCAGAGCTTGAAGCAGTGTTGGCCCATGAGTTGAGCCACGTCAAGAATCGTGATATGCTGGTTATCACAATTGCAAGCTTCCTGTCCACCGTTGCCTTTTTCCTTGCGAGGAATATGCTGTTTTTCGGCATGGGTGGCGGAAATCGTGACCGCGACAGGGGCGCAGGCGCCGCGATAATCGTTTTTGTGATATCGCTGGCGGTATGGATCATAAGTTTCCTGCTCATACGTGCTCTTTCAAGATACCGCGAGTTTGCGGCTGACAGAGGCTCTGCGGTAATCACAGGTCAGCCAAAACATCTTGCCTCGGCTCTCATGACCATAAGCGGTGTCATGGAACGTGTACCGTCTCGCGACTTAAGAGAAGTGGAGGGTATGAATGCATTTTTTATCATTCCCGCGATCTCAGGGGATTTGATAATGAATCTCTTCTCCACGCATCCAACGGTAGGGGCACGCATACGCGCACTTGAGGATATGGAGCGCAAGATGGAGTTCTAAATGGGATTTCTTGATGCATTCCCTGAATTTTTATAAATTCATACTGGAGCTAATTGTCTCATTTTACTGTGTTTGAAAATAATCCGCTACTTTTGCTATAAAAAGGAAAAAATCAGTAAATATTGTTTAACTTTTTAAAGCAAAAATCGGTTAAGGAATAGCGTAGATAGTAACATGTCAAGAATTAAGAGGTGAAGTTATGGACACAGTTGATATACTAACATATATTTGTAAAAAAAGAGATGATTTTGTCGCAAAAGGAATGAATGTACGGAGTGCCTTAACAAAATCAGAGCTTGTAATAGCGAAAGAGTATCATATAAGCTTTGAATCAATAAACAAATTGTCACAAGGTAAGCGATCTTTCGAAATAACAATGCAAAAATTCAAATTAAAAAGTACAGCGTATACATTGACGCCACAAGCAAGGTAAAATCAATCGAGATAGGAAAAATGAATTCACTGGCAGTAATTAGAGCGAATGACAATTCTAAATTAAGAACAGCACTTCACGACCTTGTGAAGTATGGTCATATTTCATACTCCAGCGTACCGAGAAAGCTTGAACCAGGTTTTGCAGATAACATACTTGTAAATATAATGAAGGCTCCATTAAAAAGCTGGAGCACGGCTGCTGCTATTGTGCCGTTAATGGATTCAGCCAGTTCGGCCATCAACAGACTGAGGAGAATTCATCCTCCAGCTCATGTGATAATTGTGAGCCCGATGCATGAGATTTACTATCAGCTGATAGGCTGCATCGAAATGTTGCCAGAGGCATTCCCACGTAAGTACCCCCTTTCAAAAAAGATTTCCACTGTAGAACAGTGAAGCTTCAAAATGGGATTTTTCCCACAATCTCATACTGTAATATCTTAAGTTTGAAAGTATTTCTTGAAGATAAAAATCAATTAGAGGCAATGAAATTAAATTTTCCTGCAAGAGGAAGCTAATGGTTTATGCTTTAAAAAAACGGTAATTCTTTTTTTGGTTAAGTACGGTAACTAACTAATAATGGTATTTTTAATTTAACTTATATTTTATAACATATATTCAGTTTATACATAGCTATAAATAGGATAAAAACAATGTATA
>VEPM01000038.1 GCA_012026795.1 Candidatus Methanoperedens sp. | reverse complement strand
TTTCTGAGGGAAATTCCCTGAAAAAATCTCGTGAAATATAGGAAAACCGTATTTTCCTTCAATGCATAAACCGATGTTTATCTGTGGAGAAAATTCAGGATAACCTACTTTGGCAAGAGTTGAGCGATAACCGTTAAGTGCAATACTGGTTATATCATAGAATAGCGTCTCATTGCTGTACTTTTCTTTGAGGTTTTCATAAACATTTTGTTCTATAACTTCTTTATTCTCCTCTAAAAAATCCAGGGCTGCATCAATTCTTTTCCTGTTGAAAGGAAGGTCTGCTTTTATAAAATCAGGATCAATGTTTTCAATTTGATGCTCCATCTTTGAAATGCTCGATGGAGCACACAAATGCATTAATAGGATCGTATCCAGGTCTTCTTTGTATTTTTCTATCATATCCTTGAGTTTTAATTGATCTATTGTTCTTGAAACAATAGCTGGCAATCCAAATCGGAACACTTTATCGGCGGTTATGGCTTTTTGAGACGACTTTACTTTTCCGTTTTCATCTAACGTCCCCAAATATCGCAGGTATTTGTGCTTAACTTTTCCATCCTTATCTCTGTATCCTTCTACCTCTATTGCATAGGTTTTTCCTTTCTTTTTGATCTTCTTTATAAAACTCATAGTTGTGGTCTAATATATGACAACAAAGTAGATATATTTTTCGGTTGAGATGTAAAAAATACCAGTTACTGATTTAGGAAAAATAAATTATCAGATTTTGTTGTCAGAAGTTTGGGGGAAAGTTGGGTTATTCATAAAACCCTTTTTGCTCTAAAATCAGGTGTTTTTCCCGCTCCAATTCAGCCTTAAGCTCTTCTTCAGTTGGTAAGATCAGGCGGTATTTTGAGGCAAAGAGCTGTTTGCTTTCCTTCAACACGCTATAGCGAACAATGATTTCATCCTTTTCCGTACACAGGAGTAGCCCTATTGTAGGATTATCCCCTTCGGTTTTCATTCGATCTTCAAATAGACGCACATACATATCCATTTGCCCGATGTCTTGATGAGTGAGCTTTCCGGTCTTGATATCTATGAGTACGAAGCATTTGAGCAGGTAATTATAAAAAACCAGATCAATGTAGAAATCCGATGTTTCGGTAGTTATTCTCTTTTGCCTGGCAACGAAAGCAAATCCTTTACCAAGTTCAAGGATAAAATCTTTCAGATTATCAATAATAGCCTGTTCCAGTTCTGACTCCCTGAACTGCGAAGAGTCGGGCATACCAAGGAACTCAAGAACATAAGGATCTTTAATAAAATCCTGCGGAGTTTGGGCAAGACTGACGGCCTTTTCCTGCATCTCCTCGATGACAGGCGCTTTGTTCCGGCTTGTAAGAATACGTTCATAATAAAGCGAGTTTATCTGGCGTTCAAGGGCGCGGGTACTCCAATTTTGCTCAGCAGATTCATTAATGTAATACTGCCTTGCTTCAGGGTTTTCCACACGCATAATCAGTCGGTAGTGACTCCAAGTCAATTCGCTACGCAGTGTGTAGCTAATTTCATCAGATGGAAATGCAAGATAAAATTGCCTGAAATTTTTAATATTCGCTTCTGAAAATCCTTTGCCAAACTCTGATGTAAGTTGTTTTGAAAGTTCTTTGATAAGTTGTTTACCATATTCTGCGCGAGCTTCCCCATGCTGCTCTTCCTCAACAATCCGTTTACCTATATGCCAGTAAGCCTCTACCATGACAAAGTTAACAGCAGTATATGCTTTCTGCCTTGCCTGTTGAAGAATGGCTCTTATATCGTTGAAAAAAGATTTACTCAGCATCATACATTTACCTTGATCTTGCCAAGATTTTCTTTAATAACTGCATTCAGTTCAGCCTCGTCCGCTATCTGCTTTTCAGTTCAGATTTCAGGGCATTGAACCTTTCACTAAAATTGAATTCGTCTTCATCATCAGCCAACCCAATATACCTGCCAGGTGTCAACACATAGTTCAGCGCTTTCACTTCATCCAGTGTTGCCGACTTGCAGAAACCCTGCACATCCTTATATTCTCTTTCACCTGTGCGCCAGTTATGATAAGTTCCTGCGATCAGTGCAATGTCTTCATCGGATAGATCCCTGTTCCTGCGGTTTATTAAAAATCCCATGTTGCGGGCATCAATAAACAATATCTTGCCTTTTTGCTTCTGTTTATTCCGGCTTAAAAACCACAGGCATGCAGGTATCTGGGTATTCAGGAATAACTTTGTCGGGAGATTCACTATACAGTCTATCAAATCATTTTCAACCATTGCCCTGCGTATCTCGCCTTCATTGTTGGTTTTGGTGGTCAGCGAACCCTTTGCCAGCACAAAGCCCGCCTGCCCGGTTGGACCTAGGTGGTAGAGAAAATGCTGTATCCATGCATAGTTAGCATTAGCCGGCGGCGGTGGCAGTTTTTGCCCCATCACGCTCCAGCGCGCATCGTCACGGAGCAGCTCGCCGCTCCAGTCGCTGTCGTTGAACGGCGGGTTAGCTAGGATGTAATCAGCCTTCAAATCCTTGTGCATATCGTTGAGAAAAGAGCCTTCATTGTTCCATTTCACGTTGCTGCTATCGATGCCGCGGATGGCTAGGTTCATCTTTGCCAGGCGCCATGTGGTCTGATTGCTCTCCTGGCCATAAATTGAAATGCGGTCTTTGGGATCAATGCTCAGTTTCTTGCCATTATTCTTTTTATAATGATCCTGATGCGCCTCTATGAACTTTTCACTCTGCACGAACATGCCGCCTGAACCGCAACATGGGTCAAACACACGGCCTTCATAAGGCTTCAGCATCTCGACCAGCAGCTTTACCACGCTTCCCAGAGTATAGAACTGCCCTCCCTTTTTGCCTTCTGCCAGTGCAAATTCGCCCAGGAAGTATTCAAATACTTTGCCCAGGAGGTCTTTACTTTTGGCTTCCTTGGAACCCAATTCTGCACTGCCTATAAGGTCGATCAGGCCGCCAAGGCTCTGTTTATCCAGCTTCTCCTGCGCGTATACCTTTGGAAGAACACCTCTTAGTGATGGATTATCCTTTTCGATGGCGTCCATGGCTTCATCAATATCTTTGCCTATGGTGGGAAGTTTTGCACGGCCCTGCAGCCAGTCCCAGCGCGAAGAAGGGGGCACGTAGAAAACCTTTTCAGCAGTGTATTCGTTTTTATCTTCGGGATCTGCACCTTCATATTCTCCTTTGCCTTCTTTCAGCTTTTGATGAAGTTCGAGAAAGGCGTCAGAAATGTATTTTAGGAAGATCAAGCCCAATACAATGTGTTTGTATTCGGCTGCGTCCATGTTCTTGCGCAACTTGTCGGCTGCCTTCCAGAGTTTCTTTTCCAAGGGTTCATCATTCTGGTTATTTTTGTCTTTATCGTTCCTAGCCATTAATTAGTCTCCTGCACAAACAAGATATGTTTTCTTTTTACGTCAGCAATGAAACAGCAGACGTTTTAGGTGCGCGCGCAAACAACATGCTGTGCTTAGTAGGCCTGCTTTCATAATAAATGACTTTCTGTAATTTTAATAATTTGATCTAGCATAATAGCTGAATCTTTAAATTTCAGTTCTTTTTCCTGTGGCAAATCTTTGATTATTAGATAAACTGTTATTGCTACTATGGATAAATGCTTCCTCATATATTTTAATTTCTCCTAAGGTCAATGGAAAAATACTGTTTAAAAATTCTTGCAGATTATCTGGCGTACTCATTTATCTCATTCTCCTTTCGTTTTGAATGACTGTAAAAGAATATATAATTATGTTAATTACATCCATTAGTCGACAAAAAAAGTTGTGAAAATTCAAAAGATGTTTGGTAAGAATGTCATTAAATAGGTTTACGCAAGAGTTGACGGAAAGGTTGACACAAGATTACTGGAATAAATTTGAAAACCGAAGCGCTGCCGATTACCACTATGTTCTGACCCTTGAAGAGATCACCATCTCCAACCCCTACATCCTCGACGAGCAGTACATCGGCGCCGCCACTACAACTCCCGCGCCGCAAATAACGGGAACGGGCGCGGCGGCGAAAGAGACGTCGTTCCCTTCAGTGATTTTTTTCTTTATGGTTCTGATTATGGCATGGCGCTTCAGAAAGAGAACATAACATTGTTGATCAGCTATGAGCCTAATTATCTGGACACTGAACTTTTTCAGCTTTTATTTCTTTTTGATCCATTTTTTACATCCTAATCATCGTATCACTGCAAAAGATATACATGCAAGTTAGTTGTATAGGAAAAAAATCAGGAGAATTCTTATGAATCTTGAAAATAACTTATTGATGATACCGGGTCCTGTACCCGTTGCGCCAAGGATATTAAGAGCCATGTCCAGACCCATTATCGGACATCGGGGCAAGGAATTCGGGGATATGTACAGCGAATGCCGGACAACGCTCCAGGAGCTTTTCGGTACCAAAAATGATATGTATATAATCACAGGGTCGGGAAGCTGTGCCATGGAGGCGGCGGTTAGCAACATTATCGGGGAAAAAGATACTCTTATAACAATTGAGAACGGGAAATTCGGGGAACGCTTCAGGGAGATCGGAGAGCGCTTCGGTAAAGTCAAATCTGTAAAATTTGACTGGACAAAAGGTGAATCCATTGAACTTGACAGGGTTGAAAGTGCACTTGCAGAAGGAGCAAAAGCAATAACCCTTGTTCATAATGATACATCAGTGGGAATCAAGAATCCTGCAAAAGAAGTAGGCGACCTGGCAAAAAAATACGGCGCCATATTTATCATGGATGGTGTGACTACTATTGGCGGTGATGAAGTTCTTGTAGATAAATGGGGTGTGGATATTGCTGTTGTTGGCTCCCAGAAGTGCATAGGCGCGCCTCCGGGATTATCAGCAATATCTGTTAGCAAAAAAGCATGGGAATCCATGGTTGATAAGCCTCCTTATTATATAGATCTTAAAGCTTATAAAAAATCAGCAAATAAGGATACGGCCCAGACACCTTATACTCCGGCAGTATCTTTATTTTTTGCAATGCAGGAAGCGCTTCGTATCGTAAAGGAAGAAGGACTCCTGGTCCGTATAATGAGACATGCAAAATTTGCAGAAGCAATCCGTGCGGCAGCAGATGCTATGAATATCGAAATGTTCCCCCGGTTGAATAAATATAGCAAATACTCAAATACCGTAACAGCAATGAAAATACCCACAGGTATCGATGATAAGAAACTGCGAAACGGGATAAAGGAATTAGGCATCCAGGTTTCAGGTGGCCAGGGCGCACTTGAAGGCAAGATATTCAGGATAGGAAGCATGGGCAATATCAGCAAACTGGATATTTTAAGCACGGTCCAAGCAGTGGAAATTGTTCTCCATAAGAATGATGTGGTCAAGAAAATGGGACCGGGTGTAGAAGCTGCAAGCAATGTATTGAAATCGATTTAAAAATAATAAAATGAAATAAACTGCAATAAAAAATAAATCTACTGATGCTGTTTTAATTCAGTAGATTTTATATCTTGCAGTACCTGGGTGATCAGCTTTTTGGCATTTTGCAGATGAGCCGTGCCGCTCCCTGCCAGTTGTGTGAAGTTATCCTGTATGAAAACTTCATTTTCCTGAATCAAATAAATGTAATAAACCAGTATTACCCAGTAAACCACAGCACCCACAAGCATTGCAGTTGCAATTCCAAGCAGCTGGTAATAGACCATAGCGGTTGTCTTTCCGCCGGGTTGTAAAATATTAATGGCGCTTATGAAGTTATAAAATATTACCAAACCAATAATTATTGGTATTATTCCTATTACTAACAAGTTATTTTTACTCAGTCTCATCGTTCCACCTTACATTATTATCATAATATGCAAAGTTAGTATTTAAACCTGCCTGATGATAATAGCAAGAGTTAATATCAAAAGATCCAATGTTACTAATTATTGTTGGAGTGTATAATTTTAAAAATATTAAGGAGTTTAAAGAATGGGCATAGTGAAAATTGGCGATACAGCGAAAGATTTCAATTTAAGCGACCAGGATGAGAATGAAATCAGTCTATCATCCCTCAAAGGTAAGAGGGTACTGCTATCTTTTCATCCGCTTGCATGGACAGGTGTATGTGCCGAACAGATGAAATCGCTTGAAAAAAATCGGGAAAGGTTCGAGAAATTAAATACAGTAGCATTGGGTATAAGCACGGATACAGTCCCTTCAAAAAATGCATGGGCAAAAGAACTTGGAATAAAAAATACCAGGCTCCTATCTGACTTCTGGCCTCATGGCAAAGTTGCTGATCTCTACGGGATATTCAATGAAAAAGAGGGAACTTCCAGAAGGGCGAATATTATTATCGATGAGAACGGAAAGATAGTATTCGTAAAGGTATATCCGGGTCCTCAATTGCCTGATATTGAAGAAATAACAAAAGTCCTTGAAGGGCTGGAATCAAAACAGGAATCAAAATAAAGCTTGAATGGGCAACAATTTTAAATCATAAGTGTATTATTAGGTATCGTAGCAGGTAAAATATGTCAGATAAGAAAGCTGAGAAAAAAACGCCAATTAAAGAAAAATGCAAATTATGCAAAATCTGCTGCTCTAGGAGGAAATCAAATGAGTAAAGTCGTTCTAATGGATTTTTTTGCAGAATGGTGCGGTCCCTGCAAGATGCAGGATCCGATCATTGAAGAGCTTAAGAAAAAATTCCAGGATAAAGTGGAATTCAAGAAAATTGACGTTGACAATAATAATGAATTGGCAGCTAAATTCACAATACATGCAATCCCCACACTGGTAATTGAGAAAGATGGCGCTGTATTCAAGCGATATACCGGTGTAACCCGCGCGAATGTCCTTGAAGCGGATTTAAACGCGGCCTTAAAATAACGTGGTCTGATTGAAACCTTTATTTGACCTTGGTGTGTTGCCGATCAGGCACAGGACAGATAAGGGATTCAAACCCCATATTTCACTTGTTTTCAATGCAGGGAAACGGTTGACTTTTTCCGTGGATACTACGAACTCCCGTTCCCACCAGCCTGATGCATACCTTATAACCCATGCACATTCAGACCATCATGGCAGGTCTGCAATGCTCTCAAAGAATGCTGTCTGCTCACAGGAAACTGCACAGGCACTTGAAATCCTTTACGGGAAAAAATATGCAGGAAGAACATTCAAGATCGGTGAGAGTATTGATATCGCTGGCGTTGAAGTAAAAACATATCCCACATATCATACAATAGGCTCATGCGCTTTTTACTGGAAAAATGATGTTGGTACAAGGATCATGGTCACAGGTGATGTCAAAGACTCGCGGGATCTCCCGGACTGCGATTGTCTTGTCACTGAAGCAAATTATGGGGATCCAGATGACCCTAAATGTCATTTCGAAGATGATCTGGATGCATTCAGGGAATCCCTGGAAGAAATGCCAGATGATATTGCCTTTGGCGCTTATGCGTTCGGGAAGGCGCAGCGTGCAGTCAAACTCATTCGTGAATCCGGTTATTCGGGAAAGATCGGTATGGATCCGGTATCTCATGCGCTTACTGACGGATTAATGAAAGATGCAGGGCAGCTTGCTGACCTTGATAGCAATTGCGGTATTAAAATAACCACGCCGGGTGAAATTTCCAGGCTCACCTGCGCATCGAAATTCATACTGACAGGACGAAAGGATATTAAATTTCCCACCATCAATATCAGCGATCACATGGATGTGAACGGTCTTATCAGTATGACAAAACAGTGCGCACCGTCAGCAGTTATCACATACCATCCAGGCGGCAACCGTCCCCTTAAGCTTGCTGCATATTTAAGGAAAAATGGAGTTTATGCGAAAGCCCTTGAAGAAATAAATACCATTCTTGAAATATGAATTAGATTCTTATTCATGCGAATGGATGCTTCGCTTTATCCTTTTGCGCCAGAGCTTCTTTCACAGAAGGTTCGCCTGCTATTGCCCGTTTTATTGCCAGCTTTGTGGCTTCGTAATTGTAATCGTATATTTTTTGTTTATCCCTGGCTTCCCAGTGGATGAAAACCGAAACTATTATCAAGAGATCTTCAGCATCGCTCTTTGCAATTACTCCTTCCTCTACACTATCAATTACCGCTTTTGCCACAGCCGCTTGTCCGGCCCCGAACATCAATATGGCCTGGTTCGCGTTCTTAATAGTAACTTTGTTCACCATTAATGTGCATGGTTTTGGCTGGATATTCGGTTCAAGCACCGCAAGAAGCGGCGTATGTCCTTCCCTGGGCATCGCAAGTGAATTCATAAATGCTGTCTCAACCGGGCCTCCTCTTGGGCCTATTACGAGGTCTATGTGTGCAATTTCATTACCATCGCCCACAAGCGCCTCTCCTATCATACTTCTTATGTGTCCCATTAAATCACCCTACTTTCTTGAACATTAATGATATTTAGAGGTTTCTAATTCTTCTGGTAAAAAGGAGACGCCATTCAGATAATCTTAAGCCAATAAAAATTAATTTAACCTTTCAGATAATCTTAAGATGATAAAAATATTCTTACTATATAATGGCAATAGAAATTGAACCTTTATTCACAATAATCGGCGAAGCTGTAGTATATTTCGTGGCTTTTTTATTGATAATAGCAATTCTGGGTTCATTTCTTATTGCTTACTCATTTAAGACAGAGAAATTTATTTTTCCGGGATTTATGCTTTTCTCTATCACTCTTCTTGAAAACCTGGTCAAGGCTTTATTCAGGCTTATCAAAATGGATGACTCCATTGTAGATGATGTAGGTATAGAGCTTAAGAACAAGATATCCCTGCGCAAATTCAGGAACACGCCGGTTAATAAAAGGCTGATATTTTTTCCACAATGCTTAAGAGCCACCACCTGCCCATCCAAGCTCAGTCCTGAGGGCATGCAATGCGAAAATTGCGGTGCATGTGAGATCGGACAGGCCAAGAAAAGCGCAGAAATGCTTGGTTATAAGGTTTTTATCGTACCGGGTTCAAGTTTTATCAGGCGGCTGGTACGAAAACACAAGCCAGAGGCAATACTGGGAATTGGATGTATGACCGAAATAAAAGCCGGGCTTGAAATGTGCGAAAAAATCGACCTTTTCGGAGTGGGAATTGTTCTTGAAAAAGCAGGATGTGTTTCCACTGTACTTGATTGGGATAAATTCTATGAATTCATCCAAAGTTCATGAAAATAAGCATTTTTTGGTGTTTTTATTGTTATTCTATATACCATGAACTATTTTAAACTAAAAAACACATTGTTTTTGCTTAGAAACTGAAAATAATCTTTAAAAATTGTCGGTTTATTTATATTTCAGCTTGCATATTTGAAAAGATAGAGGAGCTACAACCCATCATTATGGATTCCATCCAGAACCTTTTGGCTCCTCTACTCTGCTCCTGTACAATAAACAAACTTTTATAAGCAAGTATTCGGGAGTTTAGCACATGAACCTGAAAGGGCAATCTGAAAAGGAAGTACTATCCCAGCTTAAAAATGCTATGCAAAAAGACACTTCCTATGATAAGGTCATGAGTGCCATGTGCACAAGACCTCACCCGATAGCTGTAAAAGCCCACATGCAATTCATCGCATCAAATATGGGGGACTTTGGTTTATTCCAGGGAACAAAGGAACTTGAAGATAAAGTAGTAAAGATGATGGGAAACATGCTTGGTGATGATAACGCATGCGGTTACATTACCACAGGGGGCACGGAATCCAATATCCAGGCGTTGAGGACTGCCAGGAACATGAGCAAAAAGAAGCATCCTAACATGATCGTTCCATGTTCAGCCCATTTCTCTTTCGATAAGATAGCAGATCTTCTTGGAATAGAGATAAGAAAAGCTTCACTTGATACGGAATTCAGGGTGAATATAGATTCAGTTTCAAACCTTATCGATGATAACACCATTGCACTTGTTGGTATTGCAGGCTCAACGGAATTCGGCCAGATCGATCCGATAGATAGATTGGCCAGACTTGCGTTGTCACATGACCTGTTTTTGCATGTAGACGCAGCTTTTGGGGGATATGTCATACCTTTTCTTGATAAAAAATATGATTTTGATTTTTCAGTGCAGGGAGTTACATCAATAACAGCAGACCCCCATAAAATGGGCATGTCCACTATTCCTGCAGGAGGTCTCCTGTTCAGGGAAGAAGCCTGTCTTCTTCCACTGGAGATCGATACACCCTACCTGACAATCAGGAAGCAACATTCCCTGGTTGGCACACGAAGCGGGGCGGCAGTTGCGGCTGCTTATGCCGTTATGATGCACCTTGGAACAGAAGGATACAAAAAAATCGTGAAAAGATGTATGAAAATGACTGGCAGGCTTGTGGATGGAGCCCGTGACCTGGGGATTGAACCGCTGGCCGAGCCTGCAATGAACATCGTAGCTCTTGACGTGCCTGATCTTGATGAGGTCAGGAAAAAATTGCGTTCCAGGGGCTGGGTTACTTCCCTAACGCGAAATCCAAAAGCCATGAGATTGATAATAATGCCTCATCTTACTGAGAGTACTATTGAGCTGTTTATTTCCGATCTTGGTGAATGCATTCACCGAAATGTTTATCAGATTTAATAATTATCCTTAGGTTAATAGGACGTTAAATGTATGGATTATTATACTTTATATAAATATATAGAATTTGTTATGTTCTCTTCATATTTAATTTTTATTTTTTTATTAGCTCAAATATGGTTCTTGTGGAAGGATGTAGAAAAAAATGAGTTAGTCCTAAAATCCCTGGTAAAAGAATCTTTTTTTAAAAAAAATTGCATATATATATTCTTATTCAGTACGTTTTTCATGGCGCATGAATTATTTGAAGGATTGAATATACCTGGCACAATGGTATTTTTTGAATTACTTGATACGGTTGCAATGGTGACCCTTGTGTTATTTGCTTATACCTGGCATATCGCTTTAAGGTCATGCGTCCCAAAGAAATCAATCATGAAAGATTTTGCATCCGAATGATCCTATGAAATGTCCGACATGCAATGGGGATTGCATTCTTCCTGCCCCGAAAGTGCTGGATGATATATTAAGTATGTATATGGCATGCGGCTTGTGCCCTTGCGATCCTGTACTGGCTAAAAATGCCCCGATATCAGGAAAAATCGATAAAAATTTCGGCCAGTGTACTAATTGCAGGAAGAGGCACCTGGACCTTGTTATCTGGAATGTTCTTTCGATATTGAAAGAAAAAGGATTCTTCCCCCAGGATGCAGCCCTTCGTGAAGTCGGGACCCCGCTTATCTCTTTTGGCTATCAGATACCATATCCGCCAAGGCTCAATGAAAAAAACCTGGTTCTTATTATGGATTCCGTGACAAAAGACATTGCCAGGGAAATAGTCGAAAAAGTACCGGAAGTTAAAGGAGTTATAAAAAGAAAGGGTACGCAATCACAGAGCATCGGCATCCTTGATACCAACAGCTCCCCTCATACGTATGAATTGCTTTCTGGATGTGATATGCGATGTGATGTTATCTCGTCATTGTTCGGGGAATTGTGCATTTACAAGAACCAGTCACTGATCCACATAGAGTTCAATAACACAAAAATTGCAAAAATAGAGGAACTTTACCTTAAAGGAGAACTGGAAAATGCAATAGTGGCCGATGGTTTTTGCGGTCCGGGTACACTTGGGTTGTTATGCGTTCTTGCAGGTGCTAAAAAGGTAGTCCTCAATGATGCCTGGCTTCCTGCACTCAAGAATACCATTTTAAATATCAAAGCGAACTCAAGTGCCCTTGGGATCAAAATTAATTTTGAGAAAGCAGATTATGACAAACTGATTGCGGATGAGCCAGTGCTACTTGCAAGAGCAGAGGGGAAATCAGAAGTTCTGGTTTACCATGGGGATATACGCAAACTTGATATGGCCGTTAATGGATGTGATATTTGTTTGATAGATACATTCCCTTGCGTGGATCCTGCGCGGTTCATGGCTGCGTGCAAGGATATTGCAGGAAAGATAATAATAATATAAATCAATAATTCAATAATCAATCTTTGCAGCAGACATGATTTAATACTATAAGGCTCGTGGAATATTTCGCTTCATATTCATGCCCGTTTGCTTTTAGAAGTGATACATAATAATCCTGGATATTCTTGATCGCTTTTTCGTTCTTGTAACTATGATAAATATTGACGCTGTTCTCCATTATCTCGATCTTATCCACTATCAACATGGATTCTTCGGTTTTTTTTAATAGTTTCAAAAAGTCCTGGTGAGGAATGCTGGCAATATGTTTTTTAGATATTGATTCGAATATGCCTGCGTCCGTAAGTGGATCGCAGGCAAGCAGCTCCTCATAATTCCCCTTATAAAGCGATACCATATTATAATTCACAGAACGGTATATTTCCATCAGGTTTTTCCAGAATTCTTCCCTGGATTTGAATTCTTTCACTGCGTCTTTCAAATATCCGAAGTATTTCATTGCTGCAACAGGTTGAGTTCCTTTTTCACGATACTTCAGGTCAATCCTGATAGTCGTTGCTCTTTTGTGAACAACATCAATGTCCAGGAATTTGTTATTAACAAGGAACATTACCACAATGTGGGCTACAAAATCACGATAAAATTCATTATCACCTGTTATGGTAATAGTCGCAGTCGCCGGATTAATATAATCCATACAAAAGATGGATACCTGGCTGTTCCAGCCGCATTCGCTGCTTATTTCATTTATCCTCTTATCAAGGTCTGGTATCGAAACGATTTTCAGGGGATCAAGTATCTCTTCAAATATTTCTTTTTCAAGTGGAATGCCTTTTGTAGATTCAAGCATCCAGAGGAAAATAGGCCTTCCGAGAAGAACGTTCTTTCCTGATTCTACTGACTCTTCCCTTCCTGTTAATTCTTTTTTATCAGAGGCAATTTTTGATATTGCCTCCTCGACAGAACCATAGCGTCGAAGAGAAGTCTCAGTGATATCAATGGCATCCCTTATAGCCGCGCTCAGATTTCCATTATGTTTCGTGATTAACGGATCAAGCTTCTTAAGATGAGTTGTCTCAAGAGAGATATTTTTTCTAACAACCATTATACCATAGATTATCACTGAGTTAATCTATTATAAACCTTTTCAAATTAGTGTTCAAAAAGTAATACTCAAGTGCTACAATTGTAGTAATATACTATTTATTGGTGATACTATATCAATTATATTGCATGATGATGCACAGAGTGTAGAATGCTTGAAGCGGGTTGGGGAGTGGACCGACCATTTAAGAAAAAAGGTTTATGAAACCAATTTCTTGAGTGTTTCGTTTCCAACCTTATTTTTTATAAGTCTATCCAGGGATAGACTTCCTGCGCCATTCAGCATAAGGTAGAGGGCAGTGAAAAGGAGAGCAAAAACATATTCATAGCCAGCTTTATCTCCTGAGAGGAAAAAACCATTGGGCAGGTGGACCATGAAAAGCGCACCAAGCATTATGATAGAGATCCATGCTGATGCAACACGCGTGAATAATCCCGATAATATCAATATTCCACCGAAAAATTCTCCAAGAATTATAAGCATGGCAATGATTGCTGGTATCCCGATTTGCTGGAAAAATTGCATGGTTGCATCAAAACCATATCCACCGAACCAGCCCAGAAGCTTCTGGGAACCATGTGCGAAAAATATGATTCCCAGTGCAGCCCGCAGGATTATCAGGCTATAATGATTGTTTTTTTCTGACATGAGATAATCACGCTATTGAACTCAGTTCCTGTCTTGCTACGCTTACCGGGCAACTATTTGTATGGGCGCTTCCGCAGTGCAGGCATGCATTATTCACCGAGTCTATTGCTGTTTTAATCTTTTCTTTATCAAATTTCATTTTTTAAAACCTCAAATCCCATATTATTATTATATATTATATAAGATTTAAGTTACTTTTTGGTAACCATGAAATCCAGGATATATTTAACTATGATGACAAATATTTATTATTTTAATTTATGCCTCCTGAATATTCTCAAAAAGCTGAATTGTGTCCTGTTGTGGAATCGATCTATACAATTGGAAATAAGTGGACACTTGTCATTATTCACAATCTCATGAAAGAACCAAAACGGTTCAATGAGTTAAAAAATTGCATACATGGTATTTCATCTAAAGTCCTCACTGAGAATTTATGTGATCTCCAGAAAAAAGGTATTATTGAAAAAAAGACAAATATCGATCAACCCGATAAAATTGAATATGTCCTTACTAATAAAGGAGAGGACCTGAGAAAAGTTATGGCAGAGATCAGGTGTTGGGGAGAGAAATGGCTGGTATCAATGGAAGAATCATCAATTCCTGAAATAAAACCTCTGGAAAGAGGTCTCCGAGTAGTGATGCCTGCCGGAAAAATAAAATAATTACTTTTCACCAAGCTCCGCTTCTACCACTTTCATGATCCCGTGATCTCCCATCCAGATATTTCGGGTCTCAAGAAGATTGATTCTTTTCTTGTAGAACGGAGCATCAAGAACAAGAGACTCGTATTCGCCACCTTCGCCCGCTATATGAACCCTGTATTTCCTGTTAAGCGCTTTCAGGTCTTCTATTAACGTATCATCAAAGCGCCTGCCGAGCCATGATTGATCCATCCCTGCTGCCGCTACTTTTATCATCCTTATATCCATTAAGGTAATCATTTCCCGGAGAAGCTTTTCAGGTTCCACATGCCACAATGGCGCATACATTTTTATCCCGAGTTCTTCACAAATCCGCCTCACCCGGGAAGCCTGGTACTGCGATTCGATAGCACCCACCACAACACCATCAACATTCACATACTTCAGGGCTATTATCAAGTCTTCGAGTTCCTCTTCCTTCTCGCCGGTTGATAGCTGCGACGTGAGGGGAATTCCGCAAGCCTCTGAGATAAGCCCGGTGAGGTGGATATTTGCAGAATGGAACATATATGAATCTTCATTTGCGGGTATTATTGTTACAAGATCAGTGACTTCATAACCTTGCTGAAGTGCTTTATATATTGCAAAAGACGAATCCTTGCCCCCGGAAATAAGAGCTGCAAGTTTCATCCGGATTAATGTTTCCCTGAGGGTTTTTTCTTTTCCTTACTATCTTTTCCACCTTCGAACTCATCGACATCAACGACATCCAGAGGTGTGCTTACCAACGCCTTACCTATTGTTGATTTTGCTATCTTTGCCGCATGCTCTTCATTTTCGGCATCATACACTTTCATTTCAAGCAGAATTCCTACAAGAGCGGTACCTGCTGCCATAAATACGCTGTCGAAAGCTTCGCCGCATGCCGGACAGCTCGTTGTCCCCACTTCTATTTCCACGAAGTTCAAATCAGGATTGAGCATTTTTCCAACTTCAGATATAGCAATATTCATTGCATCTTCAACACTTTCTACGCTTTTCACAAGCCATGCGGCTTCAAGTGTAACTATATAATTTGACATTTTATTACTCCTCTATTAGATTGTAAACAGGTTCTCATCACTTACTTTAAAGATACCGAGTTTTACACCGGCATCCAGCCACGCGTGTCCATAACTGAAACAGACAAGTGCATTTACCATATCCTCTTCTTTGATAAAGTGCATCCCATCATCGTAATAGGAACTGGCCATATTTGAATAATCCCGGGCAACTTTAATCAAATGGGAATTTTCCTGCACCGCTATCTCATAAGCTTTCAACGCCTTCCGTAAGAGTTCTTCGTATCTTTTTACTTTTTCCGGAAGGACAGCATGTTGTTTCACTTTTCTGTAATATACAGGCAATGATATGTAAAGGTTATTGTAATTTAGTTAAATAGATACACAAGTAATTTTGTAAGCAATCTTATAATCAATGAAAGAAAAAGGTAGAGGATCTCAAGAATTCTTGGATAGATTTTGGATAGGATAGGATGTGAATCTTGATGATTTGTATTTATCCTCTACGTAGTTGATAATTGGTCTATCCTTTAATAGTATTTTTCCAGTATTTTACCCAAATTACATCCAAATCCTTGTATCGAACTGCAATAGAAAAGTTTTAATTGCAGCTTCCCATTAAAAACACATCATGGTCGAAAAAAAAGAAATTATTATAGGTCATCTTTCTACTTTATATCACACCTCTTTTATTCTTATGGGTACTGACTGGCTGGAGAAGTCAGGAATACATGCAACCTGGAAACTTTTTGCTTCGGGACCTGATATTGTTAAAGCTTTTGAAAATAAAGAAATTGATATCGGGTACATTGGTCTTCCTCCTGCTATCATTGGTATCGATCGCGGTGTTCCAATCGTCTGCGTGGCAGGGGGACATGTCGAAGGAACGGTATTGATCGCCCGGAAAAATTATAGGATTTATACTGAACCTGATGATATCAATATTGTTATGAGACAATTTGAGGGAAAAGTAATAGGTTCTCCCCCAAAAGGGTCTATTCATGATGTCATTATAAATAATATCATAAATGCAAATGACTTGAACATCAGGGTAAAGAACTTCCCATGGACTGACTTTGTTCTTGAGGCGCTGGTGGATGGAAAGATCGATGCTGCGGTTGGAACTCCATCGCTTGCTGTGGCTGCCGCGCGTGCCTGCAATGCAAAATTGATCATTCCACCTCACTTGCTCTGGCCTGATAATCCGAGTTACGGCATCGTTATCCGAAAAGAATTAGTACAGTATCCCGGTATTGTCCTGCCGTTCCTGGAACAACATGAAAAAGCAAGTAATTTCATCAGGATTCGTCCGGCAGAAGCTGCAAGACTTGTATCCGGACTGGCTGGAATAGTTGATGAAGAGTTTGTCCTGGATGCTTACCGTATCTCTCCAAAATATTGCGCCGCCCTTTCAAAAGACTTTGTTAAATCGACAATGGCTTTTGTACCTGTGCTGTGCAGGCTAAAATACATCTCAAAAATCATATCAGAAAAAGATATATTCGAGTATGGTTTTATTGAAAAAATCCACACAGAACAACCTCATTATAATCTTCATTCAGTATCTTTATAAAAGGGTTCTCTTTTTTCCATTGCGAATTTCATTAGTTCTGCAATCTCATCCGGTTCCTTGTTATTAACATCCACAAGATTATCATTTCTCAGGAGACAGGGTTTCAGCTTTCCATCAGAAGTCACCCTGAGCCTGTTACAGTTTGCACAGAAATGCGAATTGTCGATGGGGCGGACAAGCTCGACCTCAATACCATCTATATGGTATTTCCTTCTTCTGTGCATTGATCGTTCTTCTATATCCGTTGCCCTTTTCTCAAGGAATTTTTCTACCTCATTGATATTTACCTGGTACTGCGCCGTCTGCTGGAAATTCATCAATTCAATTAGCTGAAGGATTACCTTCCCATTATATTTTTGAATAAAATCCATCATTTCCTGAATTTCAGTATCATTTAATCCTTTCATGAGTACCATATTTAACTTGACAGGTACAAGGCCGGAGGCTACAGCAGCATCTATTCCCTCAAGTACGATTCTTACATCACCACCCGTTACTTTCCTGTATTTTTCAGCCCGCAGGGAGGGGAGGCTTATGTTTATCCTGTTAAGGCCGCTCCTGGCAAGGTCGTCTGCCCTTTGCACAAGAAGTGTACCGTTGGTTGTAGCTGAAATATCCTTTAATTCCGGAAGAGCTCTGAGGATATTTTCAAAATCATTGCGCATTAAAGGTTCGCCCCCTGAGAATTTCACTTTATTAACCCCGAATTTCTTTGAAGCCACCACGATATTAGCTATGGTTTCAACACTCATCTCATCATTGGTATAACGCATCTCACCTTCACGATGGCAATAAATGCACTTAAGATTGCAGCGGTTTGTGATGGAAATTCGCAGGCTCTTTATTGTTCGCCCATAAGCATCTGTTAATTGCATAGCTGCCATGATGAAAGATTTACAGCCAATGTAATCATCCGCCTGTCACCACTCTTAATATTTCAACATTATCGGATGTAACTTTTTCATCAAGTGGCACAGGATTGCCTCCTCTGAACACAAGAACGATTTCCGGATTGATATGAAGAGATTCAAGAAGCTCTTCATATGTTGATGCCGATGGAACGTCCAAGTTTTGTTCTTTAACACCTCCAGACAGGATTTTTACATTTATCTTCAATTCAGTCCTCAGGGAGTTCCGCTACTTCCACTTCTTTTTTAGTTAAATCCCCAAGATGCTCACCCATCAATTTAGTATCCAATATCTTCTGTTTCTTTTCGCCTTTTCGCTCCAATTCTCGCTTTTTAAGTTTTGACATATTCTTACCTCGCATCTTTTCGATTTTAGAAATAATGTTTGACCATTGGAAAATTGCATGAAAACATAATGAATGGCTCTAAATAATTGCTATATCTATTATAATACATACTTGGATTCATTCATTTATTAAGCTATTGTTAGGTCTCATTTCTTGCCTAAAATGTTCTTTATTTGAGTTGGAACTACATCATTTTCTATTTATATTCTTATTGTGCAGTATTTTTACTCATCTACGAACTTCCTGCCAGTATCTTCAACAAGCATGCTCTGGATAACTTCGGCATATGCAGGTCTTGCAATGAATACCCCGATAAGTACACCGACTATGGTAATTACGGCAAAGCCTCTCAGAGCGCCAAATCCCATGATCAGGAGAGGAGACATCGCCACAAGCACTGTTGCAGCTGCTGAGAATATTATGGCAAATGCTTTGGTTAGGCGCGATTTATAAACCTTATCCGGTGGCATTGCACCGCCTGCAAGAACCTCATCAGTAATAATTATAAGGTGGTCAATACCTGTCCCGATGACCGCAATTATACCCGCGATTGTGGGTAGGTCAAGCTGGAACCCGACAAGGACAGTAAAACCCAGTATGATCATAACTTCACTGAAGGATGTCGAAAGCATCGGGATAACGATGTTTGGCTGCTTATATCTTAATGAAACTACTATGGCGACCAATATAAGTGCTATTAATCCGGCGATCAAAACCTGGGACTTGAACCTGGAGCCAAGTTCTGCTGAAACCTCTCCAGCGCCTATCACATCCACCTTCACAGGCAGGGCACCGGCTCTTAAATGGATCTGGAGTTCAATTGCTTCTCTTTGTCCCTCATCTCCTGTGCCTGTTGTTGCTGTAAGGCCTTTCTGGGGTACGCTCTGGATGTTCCTGGCCAGTTCCGGTGACAGCGGAGCACTATATATCTCCTTTTCATCAAGCAACATTATCAGCTCATGATCTAAACGATTTGTGACCGCTCCATACTGTATTGCAGCATCACGGAGTGCTGCTGCACCAGCGTCACTCAGGGTAAAAGACATGCCCCATACATCGCCGGTCTGTTTTTCAGGCAGTCCTGGTGTTATTTCCGTTCCATACAGCACATGTTCACTTTCATTGCCATTCACCTGTATCCGAATTTCAAATTTTCCTGGTTTGGCAGCAAGATTCTTTGCTGTGGTTATATCCACGCCTGCAAGGTCGATGAGGATATAATTGTCTCCAACTGTCCGTATCGGGATCTCTTTCATCCCAAGGTTATTGAGCTTGGATTCAAGAATCTTCTTTGTTTCCTCTCTTGTTTCCGATGATACACCGGCTTTGAAGGAATTGACTTTCCCATCCACTGGTCTAAGCAGAGCATCCAATTCATCCTGGGTCACGGTTTTTCTTATTTCAAATGTAAGAATATTTCCAGGGATCATTTTTATCTCTGCATTGAGATTATTCTCAAGATATTTCTGGATGGCATATCCCCTGCTTATTTGCAGGGAGATCCTGGTGCCCCCGCCTGGAGCCTGGGTTATCGTGGATTTGCCAAATCCGAAGCCATCTATTGTTTTCTGGGTGGTCTGTTTTGCGGTTGTAAAGGTAACTGAATTTAAAGTGGTCTCTTCGACCTTGACGGAAGGGTCATTTAATAGCCTCTGGAATTCCGATTGAATTATTTTGCTCTCGTCTGCGCTTACCTGGACAATCGCTCCCTGGAGCTGCAGTTGCAGCCATGAACCGCCCTCCAGATCAAGTCCATAGTTGAGATTACTGCCTACTTTCACTTCCCCGTTCTTATAAGAGACAGTCATTGCCACAATTGAAGCAAGGATCACGACCAATAATAGGAGAACTCGTGGCTTTTTGTAAAAAGGTTCTTCATCGTTCATGCTGCATGCCTCCTCTTCTTAGGTTTTTCGATCCTGGTTTCCGTTTTTCCGGTTTTTTCCAGATGCCATTTCAGGATTCCCACATTTGTCATCCAGGTGTTTACTATATCTGCTATCAAACCGAAAATAAGGACAACGGAAATATCTCTTATTATATCAATACGCGTAAACGATGATACAAGAGAGGAACCCGATGAAACCAGGAATAATGCGATAAGGGCCGCAAGGGTCGTTAATGTCATTGTCATACCGGTTTTCATGGCGTCCTTGATCTTGTCACCCAGTTCACCCTTTCGCTTGAGAAGACGTGTGGTCAAAAGGATATCGGTATCTACAGAGTAACCTATCAGCATCAGAAGGGCTGCAACAGTCCCGAGAGAGAGAACAATGCCGAATACATCCATCATCGCCGCAGCAAAGGCAATATCGGCAAACGCCGAAATCACCACTGCTATGGATGGCACAAAAACCCGAAATATTATGAAGACAACAATAGCCATTCCAATAAACGAGAATAATATAGCGTTAAGCGTCTGCCGCTGTAAAGATTTACTGACTACTTCTCCCATTTGTGTTATTTGACCTACATTGGAGTATTCGGAATTTACCTTGTTTATAACATCTGTGGCCTGGGATTCCGTCATGGGGCCGAATTGTAATAATCTCTGGTTACCACCGCCATATTCCCTTGCCTGCACAACAGGATATGCTGAAAATTCTTCTTTTAACTGTTCAGGAGTCTTTGAACTGTCAAAAGTTATGGCCGTTCCGCCCTGGAATTCCATGCCGAGTTTCACAGGCGCACCAAGCCCCTCAGGCGTTCTGGTCGTGTAGGAAGTATAAGCCAAAATCGACAATGACACTATAAGAAGTATTACAGGAATAATTAGCATTTGTCTGAAATTGAACTTCTTGACATATTCGTCAATCATTTTTTCATTAATTAAATTCATCGGGATCTCCTTTCGACATCTTAAGACTGGCTTACATTATAACACAACATATTTACCTTTTACTGTTCAAAATTTCAAGAAGTGAACCACCCTATCGTGTCAGGTCTTCCAGCGTCATCAGGCTTGTAGTATTATTTAATAACCCGGACAACAATTTTACATGAAATGGTAAAAATCATCGTTGTCAATAACTATGGCCAGACCTGCCATCTTATACATCGTGCTGCGCGCGATCTTGACCAGGAAGTAGAGCTGGTGAAAAATACTTCTTCAATAGAAGAGATCCTTGAAAAAAAACCGGATGGGTTGATACTCAGCGGCGGCCCCACACTTATGCGCGCGGGAAATTGCAGCATATATGTTAAGAAGCTTGATCTTCCCATACTTGGCATTTGCCTCGGCCACCAGGTCATAGCGCAGGCTTATGGCGGGGCAGTGAGAACAGGCGCTGCGGGTGGATATGCTGCAATTGAAATAGAGATCATTGAAGAAAACGATATATTAAAAGGACTTGGGCCGAAGACAAACGTATGGGCATCGCATGCGGACGAAGTATCTGTAATTCCACCCGATTTTATAAAGCTTGCCAGTTCCCGGATATGCGAAGTAGAAGCTATGAAACATAAAGTAAAGCCCTTATATGGTGTCCAGTGGCACCCTGAAGTCTCTCATACTGAAAAAGGAAATGAGCTTCTCATGAACTTTTTTGGGGTGTGTGAGTCTTATCAGCCAGCAGCATGATGGCATAACCAACAAGAGCAAAAAAAGCACCTGTTGCCATAACAGCCCTGAACCCAAAATATTCAAGGATTATGCCGCCTATGAATGAGCCGATGATGGAGGCAAGGGCTATGCATGAATTAAGCAATCCGGCAGCAGCTCCTTTTTCTTCATTATTCTTTATCAGCTGGTTCGTTGAACCAACATAAAGAAATGAATATGAAAAAGCGATCAGGGCAAGACCAAGAACCGCCTGGTAAAAAATTGTTAATGGTATCAAAGCAATAAATGCTGCCGCGGAAAGCAGATCGCCTGCATGGACCAGAAACTTATTATCATATCTGTCAAGCCGCCTCATAATAAAGAATTGAAGCGTGGGATTCAACATATATATTATTCCTATCCAGAATTTATTGGCATCAAGACTGGCAAGATACAGGGGGAAGATCAACCAGACGGCATTTGCCCCGATTTGTCGCATAAAAAATGGAAAGTAAATATTCCAGTTTTTTTTCAGGAGTTCAACTGAAAAAAGATTTGTTTTCTTTTTTGTACCTGCCCGGGTTTCAGGAAGCGTCAATGTAATAAGGAACGATGCGGCAAACAAAAGGGAGGCAATGGTGAAAATCTCTGAATATACAGCTATAACTCCTGCCATCAGATTACCAAGAGCCCAGCCAAGAGGCATGAATGAACTGAACTTCCCGATGCTTCGTTTCAGGTTATAAACGTAGAGCAAAAGCACTGCCGGGTAAATACCTGCGCTAAATCCCGCAAGAGCGCGTAAAATCGCAAGACTGGCCGGATCGTATGCAAACATCTGGATAAAAAAAGTTATGGATGAACTTACAAAACCGATATATAGAAGCATCTTGGGGGGATAATTATCTGCCGCCCTGCTGAATATATATGTTGAAAGGAAAAGCGCAAGTCCGTAACATGCTCCTATAATCCCTATTTGAGTTCCTGTTGCATGCAGTTCACTTGCAAAGATAGGAATAAATAAATTTGACATCATTACAGAGGAATTAATAAAAAGCTGGATGATATTAAGTCTCATTCTGATAAAGAGATATGTATTTAAGCAATATAAGTTGAACTACAGGTAAACCATGACCCTTGACTGGACTGAAAAATACCGCCCGCAGACCTTATCTGCCGTTGTTGGACACAATAAACCGATAGAGGAGCTAAAGAAATGGGCTAAGTCCTGGATGTGCGGTATTCCCGAAAACAGGGCTGTTGTATTATACGGCAGGGCAGGAATAGGCAAAACTACGGCAGCCCATGCTCTTGTCAGGGAGATGGGCTGGGAAGTCATAGAGTTAAATGCAAGCGACCAGCGCACTGCGGATATCATAGATAAAGTCGCAGGGTCAGCTTCCAGGATGGGGACGCTGGACGGAACACGGATAAAACGGCTAATCATCATGGACGAAGCAGACAATATCCACGGCACAGCTGACCGCGGAGGTGAACGGGCAATAGTGGAGCTGATCAAGAAAACAAGCCAGCCTGTCATTCTTATAGCAAATGAACTTTATGATATGTCTCCGGGCCTCAGGACTGCATGTAAACCCATCCAGTTCAATTCCGTGATGTCGCGTTCCATGATCCCGGCGCTAAAGAGAATCGTTGAGGCTGAAGGAATTAAATGCGGTCCGGGAGTTATTGAGAAAATTGCCGAGAATGCAAACGGGGATATCCGAAGCGCGATAAATGATCTCCAGGCCATTGCCCAGGGTAAGCCCTCTATCCAGGTCGAGGATATAAGTACAGGTGAAAGGGATAGCAAGGAAAACATTTTCAAGTTTCTCGCAAAAATTTTTAAGAGCACAAATATCCGTGAAGCTCATGATGCAGCTTTTCATCTTGATGAGAACCCGGATGATCTGATACAATGGATGGATGAAAATCTTCCTATTGAATATACCTCACCACATGATCTTGCGCAGGGATATCATTCTCTTGGAAGAGCAGCAATTTTTCTTGGCAGGGTGAAAAGAAGACAGAATTACAATATGTGGAGGTATGCAGGGGTACTGATGACAGCTGGTGTTATGGTCGCAAGGTCTCATCGAAACAGCGGTTTTGTAAAATACCAGCCGCCATCGTTATGGAGAAAGCTCGGACAGACCAAAGGGATGAGGATGGTCCGGGATTCTACTGCAAAAAAAATTGGCATACACTGCCATGTTTCTATGAGTTTTACCCGATCACAGTTATTCCCGTTTTTCAGGACCATTATGAAAGATGATGAATACGCTCCCCAGGTCACTGCTTTATTAGGACTTGAACCGGAAGAAATTGCATATCTGATCGAATCAAAGACCGTTACAAAGAAAATCCAGAAAATATATGAAAGCGCTCAATTATTAATTGAAAAAGAAACGGAGCATGAGGTTGAACTATTCGGAGGATTCGGAGCCAGTGAGTCGAAAAATCAATATTCTGAATCGGAAAATCAAAATTCTGAACTGAAAAAGAAAAAATCAGAAATTAATGAACAAAGACAAGGAAAGAAAAAACCGGACAATGAGCGACCGGAGATTTCTTTAAAGAAAGAAATTAAAGCCCAGAGCTCGTTGTTTGATTTTTAATTATTCAGCGTCGTGAAGATATTTTCCAATTCCTCGATATTCGTATATGGGACCGATATGATCTGCCTGTTTCCACGCACCATGGCTGAAACATTCGTCTCCTCCCTGTAAATGCAAAGAACACGTTTGCCCTTTGATACCGCATAACCTATCTCGTAACCAACACCGATCGAGGAAATCGTTACTTCAGCCACAAGACATTCGCAACTGTCAATATATCCTAAGTCATTTTTGCATATTTCTTCATCAGTTATTTTTGCTTCTGTTTCCTCAAGAACTTCAGATGCTACGTGTTCGCTTACGACCGTATGTCCCTGATTTTTGAGCTTTTCTATTATCTGGATATAAGCCGGCAGCATACTCCGGCCTCCCCTGATGGAACCAGCAAAGAATATTTTCATAATTTCTTTACCCTTAATTTATGATTCACTGAACCAGTCTTATCAGGTTTTCTTTACCTTTTCTTATCTTTATTATCATACCATCGTCTTTCATTTTGGAAAGAACCATGCTGATCTTGGATTTTGATAGTCCGCTATGTTCAACAATATCGGTTTGATATGCCTGTCCACCTGACCTGAGAAGGAATTGTTTTACCATCTCCTCATCCTCCAGGTCTTCTTTTGCCAGGTCGGAAAGTGGAATACTGGGATCAAGCCCCATGTTTTTCATTCTCTGTTCTCTTGCAGCCTTCTCCAATTCTTCTATGGATTCATTTCCAAATTGATTTTGAATAGATTCCACAATTTGTGTCCATGCTCCCGGGATTTCAGAAATTTCATGAAGCATCTCTTTTGGCATCTGTGATACCATTTCTGCTGTGGAGACTTTTCCTGAACGCCTTTTTTTCAATAATCTAATAAAAGCAGCTAATGCTATAATAGAGAGGAAAATTATGGCGATCTCCAGGATTGGCAATTTTGCCAGCCATGATTCTTTTTCATTCCCGGCATTTTCTATAGCCTGAACTGTTACGTTCTCCCGGGAGAGTATAATATTTGGTTCCCCGCTGCTGAGATTACTATAAAGAGTCCCATCCCAGATCAAAAGGTTCCCATTCTTTTTATCATAAACAGGCGTCACATTTGTAACATTATACCCATCAGGTATTTTGATTACTAGCTGGTTATCCGGTGAGAGGAGACCACCGGGGAAGGCATCCCCTATATATATTTTTTCTGAATCATTATAAGAAAAATTTGTCCATTTGAAAGTATATCTTATAATTCCGAGCCCATCTGAAAATGTTTTCCTGGTATCATATGAGATATTGAAGGGCTCAATTTCCATTGTGCGGTTTGAGAAATTAGCTGCTGAATACTGAAATGATTTGATAATAATTTCGTAATCCGGAATATTTCTATAATTGGACATGTTCTGGCCAGTTTTTATGGCACTTTCCCATTGGTTTAAATCGGACTGTGAAAGAGGAAAGAATTTTTCCATGGTCCATACCGCATCTCCACTTTCGTTAATATTAACTGTTATTACAGACTGAGCAGATGGTACAGGCTGTGCTGCTACAATATTTGCTCCTAATAGTAAAAATATGCAGATAAAGACAAATCTCATCATTCTTATGAAACAATTACATAGGTAATAAGATTTACTATTCCATTATTTATTCAATTTAAAATTTGGTTGCAGGGGAACTATCACATAAAAAAAACGGATTTAAGCTTTATTATTGTTTAGTTCGGTTTTTTATATTCTATTTGGCATCATATTTATATTATAATCACAAAAAGTTTCTTAATTACCAAAATTGCCGATATAATTAATATCTGGCTATTGTAATAAAACCCGTATGGCCTACTTTTGAGGTTGAGGGTCGTGTTCCCCTGTCTGTGAAAGAAATCTCACGTTCCAGGTTCTCTATTGTCGTCACATCTAAATAATTCGTTTTTGCAATGGCCTCCCTGATCTCTTTTGCCTGCTCAAAGAAAGGTGAATATGCGACAAGAAAACCACCCGGATAAATGACAGCCGGGACATATGGAATCACCCGGGCAGCCGCAATAGTGTCAAGTGTTATAACATCAAATTTCTCATCCGATTTATGGATCTCTTCTATAATATCCCCATGCCTGCATTCTATGTTTGAAAGACCTGTGAGAGCAATATTATTCCTGGCTATTTCTACGAATTCTTCTCTCACTTCATATGTTATGACCTTCTTCGCAATGCCTCCAAGATATATTGCAAGTATCCCGGAACCGGTTCCCGCATCCAGCACTTGATCCGAAGAGCAAAGACCCGTGCTTGAGATAATCACCCCGATATCCTTTGGCATCATAGGCGCTCCACTGCGCCTGGCATGAATAAAAAAATCAGGAGCACGGGGTTTCTGGATTATAAATTCCGCACCCAGATGGGAACTTATTTTATCTCCGAAGTTTTTCGTTTTAAGTTCACCAAGCTTTATAATCCCGAGGTCAGTATGCATTTCGCCCTCAGGCTTAACAAAATACTCTTTCATCTTTCCTTTATGAAATATTTTTAAAATTACGGGTGTGTCCATTTTTCTCCGCTGGGGTAATATAGGACTTATTAGATATAGAATACGTGGTTATTATGGATATTATTTTTTTCAAAGATAAGAAATATTCATTAAAAACATTGGAACTTCTAACAGGCCAGATGGATGTGGATATTGAAAAAGTCCATGATAATATTCTTATTATAGCACAAGTCGTGGATGATCCTGATAAATTGCCATATTTTCTGGAAACAATAAAATCTCTGGAAATTGAAGACCTTGAAAAATTCAGGTTCGTATTGATAAGGGTCCAGATCGATTCACAGCTTCATCTGAATGAAAATATAGAAAAATATCATAAACGTCTTTTTGTTTCCCATATTATTGAAAAATTAATATATGGTGAATTGCTGCTTGAGGCAGGAAAAGAAGACGAAGAAGATGAAGAGGATTAAATTAAACCCTCTTAATGCTCTTTTTTTCTCAGGATCACTGATGCAGCAAGGCCTAGAACTATCGGGACCATGCCTACAAGGAATAAATCCGTTATTGAGGCAAATCTTGTGCCTGGTGCAACGGCTTCAGGATTCAATAATCTCACATCTTTCTTTGTTAAGACCACAGAACCGGAAGGTATTACAGTTCCATCCGGGACTTTCACGCCTACAACAATCGCATTGTCACCTATCTCCACGTTATTTCCTATCGTGGACTTAAAAACCACTGCATTATTACCTATTCTGACATTGTTCCCTATAATGAGCTGTCCATGTAATACTGAATCGCTTCCCAGGTTAAGATCATTTCCAATAATGATCTCTTGATCATTCAAGGAATGGAATGTATTATTCATGCCTATAATTGCATTCTTCCCAATTTTTGTGGGAATCCCTTCATCTGCCCTGATAGATGTCCCACTTTTGACTTTACTATTCTCACCAAGGAAAACATCCCCGATTATGCGGGCTGACTCAATAACTGATCCAGCCCCGATAACAGGTTCATTACTTCCACTACGGGCAAGGATATCCTTTCCCTCCAATAATATATCACCATCCCCATTAGGGCCGACTTTACCAAATGCCGATACACCACTCTTCTCGAATAGCCTGGTATACCCTATCGCAAGGACTCTATTTACGTTTATTACTTCCTGAACAAATTCTTCCTGCTCTTCTGTAACGTTTTTAAGCTTTTCAATATCATCTGCACTATCGATCACTGCTGCTTCCGGCACTGATTTTCCAGGGGGAATGTCAATACCCGTTATTTTGCTTCCGATTCCGATATAGGCATTATCGCCAATTTTTGAATCTTTGATAAGTGTATTAAATCCAATAAATGCCTTGCTTCCAATTTCTACTTCTCCAACAAGATCTGCCCCATGAGCGATCACAGCATCATCTTTAACAGTTATATTTCCGGAATTGCTGACGCCGTCCTGAAAATCGCTGTAACTGCCTATATGGGCATATTCTCCGGAGAATGAAGTGAACGGGCCAACATAAGTCTCGGAACCAATAGAGAAATCACTGACATTTATTTGAACTGACGGGTCAACGAAACTATTCCCCGGGTAAGGACCTGTATTATAAGCCCCAGCAGTAGAAATATTAACAATTACAAAGGCTACCAGCAATTCAATTAGCAATTTATTCTTAATTCCACCTTTCATATCTATCCTCTTTATCCAAATCGAAATCACATATTGCAGACTATCTTAAGGTGAATTGATTCAATCGGGATAAAAATTTTTCGCTTTTGTTTCGTTTTTTAGTTCACAAAATAAAAAGCTCATATATTATATACCTTAAACACATCAAAAAGCCCCATGATTAAGTACGCTGACAGGATCAATTCATTACCACCTTATTTGTTTGCCGCTATCGATAAAGCAAAAGCCGAGATCATAAAAAAGGGTGTTGATGTCATTAACCTTGGAATAGGCGACCCTGACATGCCTACTCCGCCACATATTGTTGATGCGATGAAACAATCCCTGAACAACTCAGCCAGGCACAGGTATCCCTCTTATGAAGGTATGCTATCTTTCAGGGCAGCGGCAGCAGATTGGTATAGGAAAGTAATGAACGTAACCTTAAATCCTGAAGACGAGGTTCTCACTCTTATCGGTTCAAAGGAAGGCATAGCCCATATTCCGCTTGCTTTCCTGAACCCAGGGGATATATCTTTAGTTCCGGATCCTGGTTATCCTGTGTATAATATCGGTTCTATCCTTGCAAGTGCTAAACCTTTTAAGATGCCCTTACTTGCCGGGAATGAGTTCCTGCCCGACCTTGATGCTATACCAAAGGATGTAGCAAAAAAGGCAAAGCTCATGTTCCTGAATTATCCCAATAATCCTACATCTGCAACTGCATCCATAAAGTTCTTTGAAGAAGTTGTGGATTTTGCAAATGAATTTGAGATCATAGTAGTACATGATGATGCCTATTCGGAAATGACCTACGACGGATATAAAGCTCCGAGTTTCCTGAATGCCAGCGGTGCAAAAGAGGTCGGGATCGAGATGCATTCACTCTCAAAAACATATAATATGACCGGATGGAGACTTGGTTTTGCAGTTGGGAACCCGGAGATACTGGCTGGTCTCGGAAAGGTCAAAACGAATGTGGATTCAGGAGCATTTGAAGCCATCCAGGAAGCAGGGATCGCAGCGCTCACCGGCCCCCAGGATTGTGTGCATGACATGAATAAAATTTATAAGGAAAGGCGCGATGCTCTCCTTACGGGCCTGGAGGAACTGGGGCTTGATGTAAAACCGCCAAAAGCTACATTCTACGTATGGGCACATGTAAATGGGAAAGCAGGTGATTTTTCAAAAATGCTTCTTGAAAAAGCAGGAATTGTGGCAACGCCCGGCATCGGATTCGGAGAATATGGCGAAGGGTATGTACGATTCGCCTTAACACAATCTGTGGACAGGATAAATGAAGCCGTTAATAGAATGCGTAAGCTGGATATAGGAGAAAGAACTATCATCATAAATCAATCGGGATCCTCAAAATAAAAGATAAAATCTATTTATGAGTAGTTAAAGTTAGGAAGAAATATGCTTCGAAATAGAAATCCTTTTTATGTATTCGGGAGATGAGTGTAAATAATGGACATTGAGCAACTTTTGGCACAGCGCGCAAGACTGGTGGACGGAGAAATGCCAAACCTGCTTATGGATATAAAACCTCCTGAACTCGCCGCAGCTGTCAGTTATGCCATATTATCAAAAGGAAAACGCATCAGGCCGGCTCTTGTGACACTTGCCAGCGAAGCAGTTGGCGGTACAGCCGAAAAAGCCTGCTTTGCAGCAGCATCTATTGAATTGATTCATTCATCATCACTCGTACTGGATGATGTGATCGATAAATCTGAAAAAAGACGCGGAAGATCCACAGTCCATACGCTCTGGGGCAATGATATGGCTCTACTGACAGTACAGATCCTTGCAGCGCTTTCACTCAGGATCGCAGCACGTGATCCTAGGCTTATCCATGCTATTGCGGATTCACTGTTCTATATGGGGGAAGGCGAAGCAATGGAGCTTGTGGAGTTTGCAAAGGATAAAAAAAGTTATCTTGACCTTGCTTTCAGGAAAACCGGATCACTTTTCAGTTCGGCAGCAGAAGTTGGTGCTCTTGTTGGAGGAGGAGATGAAACCCAGATAAAAAAGCTCAAGGAATTCGGAAACCACATTGGTCTTGCTTTCCAGATACGTGATGACATACTGGATTGTATTTCGAAGGAAGATGACCTGGGTAAGCCTGTGAAGAAAGACCTTTTTATGGGAAGGCCATCCATTGTACTGCTTGATGCTATTAATTCCGGGATATCAATCGAAAGAATGATGAAATGCAATAACGGGGAACTCATGCATCTTGTTTCCGAGTCGATTGAAAACGCAAAGAACGTAGCAATAGAAGAGATAGATCTTGCAAAACGACAGATCGAGGACTTTGATGAAAGTTACGCCAAAAGGAAGCTCAATGAAATGGGTGAATTTATAATAACCCGCAGTAAGTAATACATGGAAAAAGATAATAGCGGTTCTTTTTTCAATTTCCTTCCCGAAGGATGCCGCTTATGTTATAAAGGGGCAAAAATGGTCCTCTTTGTTACAGGAATATGCGGAAAGAATTGCTTTTATTGCCCGGTTTCAAATGAACGGCGCGAGAAGGATCAAATATTTGCAAATGAAAGACCGGTTAATACGGACGAAGACCTGATAGAAGAGGCTATTTCAATGGACGCCCTCGGTACAGGAATCACAGGCGGGGAGCCGCTCTTAAGATTAGACCGGGTGGTTCATTATATTAAGTTACTGAAAAATAATTTTGGGAAATCACATCATATTCATCTTTATACAGCCCTTGCCCCGGATAAAAATGTACTTGAATCGTTAAGAAGAGCAGGTTTAGATGAGATCAGGTTCCATCCTCCCCGGAATATGCTTCAAAATATTGACCGCATGTATAAGGTCCCTATCATTGAAGCACATAAAATGGGTATCTCAACAGGGATCGAAGTCCCGGCAATAACCTGCGACCTTAGCGGAGTAATTTCATTATTAAAGGAAGTTGATGGTTTCCTGAACCTGAATGAGCTTGAATTTTCAGAAACAAACCTGGCTGAACTTAAGAAAAAGGGATATGTGCCTGTTAATGATACTTCCTGTGCAGCACTTGGAAGTAAAGAATTTGCAGAAACCCTTGATTTTGACAGGCTGCATTTCTGTTCTTCAAGATTCAAGGACGCAGTGCAGATGCGGGAAAGATTTAAGCGGATAGCAAAAAAATCCGCACGGAATTTTGATGAGGTTACTGAAGACGGGACTCTTGTCTATGGCGTTATCGAAGGAAATTGCATGTCTTTCTTGAAAGAGGCAGGAGTACAGGATGAAATGTTTGTTGAGAAGCATGGTATTGTTGATACTGCGTGGTGGATAGCAGAGGATCTTGCAGGTGAATTGAAGAAAAACGGATGTAAAGTATCAGTAGTTGAGAGATATCCCATGAAAAACGGAATGGTAGTAGAAAAAACACCGCTTTGATAAATGGAAAGGTATAAACTCTAAAAATCGAATATGGGATTTGGTGGTTTCACTGACCAGAAAAGAAAATGAAGACCTGAAAACAAGACTTACAAAATATCTGGCAAGGGATGAAACCGGTATCAGAAAGTCAGTTTTGAAATTATTTCTTAATGAGAAACCCTACACTACCCAGAATGTATTTGATCTTCTTAAGGCACAGGGGTTCGACGTCAATTACAGGGGGATTTCAGCAATGGTCGGTCTTATGAATACAAGGCTTGGCATTTTGAGAATTGACGTGAAAGGTGACCATAACGTCTATTCGCTCAAAGATGAGTATAAAAATAGCGTGAAGGCTACGATGGAGAATTATTAGACAGAAACACTAGCTACAGGCCCTGTACATTAAGTCCGGGGTTTAGTGACTGCATCCAATAGGACGTTCTCGTGCATCCGTTAGAATGGCTTAAATCAGAGTGACGATCTTGGCAGAGAAATTTGGGCACGGATGAAATAACAAACAGAGGGGGCAAATAGTGAAATTTGATGCAAAGAAATAAGTCCCTCAGCTAATTGACATATTTATTTTTTATAATTATAGAGTAATCTCTTTTTACCAATATATTCTTTAATGTGTGATTTCGGAATTCCTATTCAACCATTTTGGGGAACTATACATTTGGTTTTTTAAAGCGAGACATGGTGCTGATATTGCCAGTTGTCGGATAATACCGGATCTCTTCTACAATGAACCAGCCTGGGTTGACATGCGTAGTGAACTCAATGCGATTTCTTTGCTGCCATGTCTTGGTCTTCTCAGTACGTCTGTATGCGTTCGTTGTAAGCCTATGGCGTTCTTTCCCATGAATACCTAATTCATCTAAAAGTGTTCTTTTGGAGTGAACTCTTTCATGCTCAGCCACAGATAGCCATGCTGTTTCATCGTATCCATCTACTTCTTTATATTTTATGTGGTGTTCTACTTGTTCTACCAATCTTATTTTTCTTTTTCTCATTACATATTTATATTTTTTTTCTGAAAAAAACCCCGTAAAGCGGACAACAAAGTCCCTTTGCGCCAAATTAAAGAATTTGTCTTCATATTTCGGATTTACAGCGATGTACTTATCTCCATGTCTATCTTCTATTTTTACTATGATTGGCTTTCTGTCTTGCTTTAGAATATCTGGACATATATATAACTCCGCTACCATGTTTACCTACATACAAATATTTCAATTAACATTGAATTCTTGAACAGTTGCAGTTATTCCTGCTTAAACGTTACATCAACATCCCAACTTTTAGAGCAATGTAAATCTTTTCTTCTGTCGTCAGATTTTCAGCATTGATACTTTCAATAAGGTCTTTCATAGCAGCAGTACTCTGAACTCTAAAATCTTCAGCTTCATCATCGTCCGTCCACATATCAATAATGTGTTCTTCATAACGAGTACCTGCCGGGGCTGAACCTTGTGCACCATCTTTTAATGCATATTTTCTATATATTTCAAACATTTCTTTAGTTGTTGTTTTCTTCATATTTTTATTCCTCCAGATATTATTTCTATTGCCATAATTCACCTCAATACCTCTATCTTCTTCTCTTCAGGATACTTTGATATAGTCGTCTCGGTTAGTGCCTCAATAACCCTACGAAAAATATCCAGTTCCTTTAGTCTTTCTTTATTTCTTTCAGAAGCTTCTGTGAGAGAGTCGATATAGTTTGAAAGAATTTCTTTTGGAGGATAAAAAGAAACTTCTTCAAATTTTGGCGTTTTATCTACCCCCTGAATACAAAGTTCACCGTTTAATAAAAGATCCACATCCCCTATGGGATCAACATATAATCTTCCTTCTATATCACGGTTCGCTTCCATTGCTACTCCAACTTTAACGACAGAACCGAACTTCTTCATGGCAGGTAGCATTGCATCAAATAATTTTTTATATGCAATATCCACTTCTTCTTTAGTTACAACTTCTTTAGTTTCTGTCTCTGATATATGTCTTAATACAGTTTCAGTAATCTCAGAAATGTTCACACCTAACTTTTTAGCTGTCTCTACAAGCTCTTTTTCAACGCTTAAAGTCAATTTTTGTTTTCCATTCATTTAATCACCTTTTGAATATACGTATTTTATGTACGTATTATCTTAAAGCATTTTATTGTATATAAGCTTTATGCTACGTACAAATTACACGTATTTGGAGTCTATCGCAAGTTCACCAACCGATTCAATAGCTGTAAGTTCACTAATTTATAAACCGCCTCGCCCAAGATTCATACAAACCTCGTGCCCCTATCGTGTCGATATACGCAGAATAGCAATATTCGATAGAAACCCTCATGCACCTGCGCCATGATGCCTCGGAATTCGATTCCGAGCGTAGTGACTGTCTCTACAGAATCCAAAGCCGAAGGCATGGATACTGCGGAATTTATTCCGGGGTGGGAAGGATGGGGCCAAATCAAATCCATCAATTGAAATGACCGCAATAATAAGAGCTCTTACCCATGATAAAAAGTCGGCTCTTCCTTCTTCTTCTGTGCTTGCTGCTGGAAATTGATTACCGGAATAGGCATAGATGGAGGAAGACCAAGCGACTTTGAGAGTAGTAACGCAAGAGGCGCAAGATTTGCAACCATTGTGTTTGCCAGCTCGTTCTGGATGTCCCCCGGAGCTTTTCCTGAGTCCCATTTTTCCTTCAGGGCTTTTAAATCCCCATCGCTGTAATAATCCGTCGCACCTTCAAACCTGATGTGACCGATATTGGGGCTAAGATAATTGATGGCAAAAGTGTATTCCACCCTTAATACTGATTTTTCTCCAAATGGTGTATTCTGGGAAACTAATGATGGATTTTTAAGATTTACATCATAATTTATATTGATATTCTTGTATTTTCGAATATCATCAGCAGTTGAATAAACCTTTGATTCCACATTTGTAAGCTGGAAGTTTAAAATCATGTTTTCTCACGTTTATTATACTTTTTTGAGATAATAAATTATTCCTATTGGTCATGTCTCGTTATGGTGGTTACCAAGACCCCCTTGAAACGATTGGTAGATTTTTATTCACCTCCTATGTGAGATATACAACTGAAGAAAGATTTTCTTTTATTCCATGCTGCAATCGTGTAAATGCTACTGCCAGCATGACAATACAACACTCTGTCACATGAAGATCAATATTCTTCATACCTTTGCCATTCAAGTGAATTTCAACTTCAAGATGGTCTTTCAGATAGCTATTGATTCCTTCGTTGCTGTTTCTTCTATGATAAAGATCAAGAATATTATCCGGACATTCCTCATACTTTTGCATATATTCATTCCTGAAATACATAGCGACAGGATCATGAAATCCTTTTTTGACAAGAAATTGCATCATATATTCAAGAGAAGCATCTTTCTTATATTTTGGATCTTGCCAATTTTTCCTATAAAGATAATTAATCTCCTTTTCAGGGGAGTAGAAGTAGGTTTTTCCATTAAATTTATGTTCGTATTTTACATTTTCTCTCCAATCCTTGTCAATATGATAATGTGACATCAAACCCATTTCAACATGAACAAACGCAATATTTTTGTTACTATTATAACCGCCATCAAACCATGTCTCCTCCATGTTCATCCTGGCAGATACTGCGGTCATCCGGAGCATGTCTTCAAGATAAGGGTCATCACTTTCTGTTCCACCACACACCTTTTTGGCCAGAGGAATATTATGCTCATAATCCATAGTTATTTGTGCTTTCATCATCTCTTTCTTATAATATCCATTGTATTTTCCATCAGGATCGTTATGCGTCTTGATCGGAGTACTATCTGTTCCTGTACATTTTCCAATTTTTAAATCCAATTTGTTGCCAGTATCTACAACTTTTATGCAAAAAAGCTGCATTATCGCATCCATGCCTTTGTTACCCATTCTAACTTTTTCGAAATGCCTTAAAGTTTCATGATCCGGAATAATGACGTTGCCATCCGGATCAATATTGAAACCCAATTCCAATGCCTCATCAGGATGTGTTTTTAAGTATCTCTCCTCTTTCGTAAAATATTTTATTGTCTTTATGTTTCTCCAGATAAATGTCTTTACCATTGCTTTTCTTGGATATGTTTCCACTCCTTCTTTAACAGTGTAATGCTTGTTGATTTCAGGCATTATAGGGTCAAGATCTAATCCTTCCAGAAACTTTGATGCTCGAACACTATTCTTGAAGGTTGCATCTGTAAACTCTTCATTGTTTGAATAGGTAAGACTGATAAATTTGTCCCAATAGGTTTTTACGTGCCTATCTACATTAAATTCCAATGTTCACTCCTCCACTTACATTTATGGCTAAAATATAATGGGGAGTGAACACTAATAATTATAGACCTATTTTTACAGTATTGTAACAGTTACATTGGTTTACTGCAAGCATAAAAAATAGTTAAGTTTAAATGGTGAACCTATGAATTGGTAACCACCGTTATACTTCATGCTTTTCAATAATTGCCTGCCCAGGAAAGAAGTTTTCAATTACGCCGTAAAAATTCTTGACTGCGCCTGTGAACTGCTCGGGGCTAAAGCCGCGGAGCGTCCCGTTGCATTGACCCTCTATTGAGTAGTCCTTGGCGGGCGTTAATTCCGGTAGTTCCTACCGTACTGGTTGGGCTATTCTCGATTAATATCGCAGATACCTGATCTCTTCCCATGATAAGACCACAGGAAGGA